>JANOBY010000226.1:0-4881 GCA_031411935.1 Planctomycetales bacterium
GCCGTCCCCGATCGTGATGGGGCGGGACAGCTCGCGGCCCGAGGCTCGTTCGGTCGGGTCGAGCGGATGGGTCGCCGCGAGGAGCTGGACCCTCGGCCCGCACATCACGTCGCGGCCGATCGTCACGAGGTTGCAGTCCAGCACGACCAGCCCCACGTTGGCGTAGAAGTTTTCACCCACTCGCATGTACGTCCCATAATCGCAATGGAACGGGGACTCGATCTCCGCGTTGGGACCGATCGCGCCCAGGAGCTCCTCCAGAATCTCGCGGCGACGGCCCCCGTCCTCCTCGGTCGTGGCGTTGTAGAGGCGAGTGAGCCGCCGCGCCCGTCGCCGAGCGGCCACGAGCGCGGGGTCGGACGAGAGGTACATCTCGCCCGCGAGCATGATCTCCTCCTCGGTGCGCTCGGCCATCGCTTTTCCGATCGTAAAGGGCCACTTCCACGGCGAATCGCACATGGACCCGATGGAAGCAGAACGTGGAGAGTGCTTTCGTGTGACCCGGCGGAACCCGAGGTTCGCTCAGCGGACCCGCAGGACCGGGAAGTCCTTGCCGACCTCCAGGCTCGCGTCGAAGAAGTTCCAGGTCGCGAGCCCGTCGTCGGACATGGGCTCCAGCAGATAGACCGCCAGCGCGGCCAGAGGGCCGGTCACGGGCACGATCACCGAACCGGCCTCGATCCGCCGCGTCTCGGTCCGGGGCGAGGCCTTCAGCTCGACGGTTTTATGGCCCTCGAACGCGCGAGGGGCCCGGGTGATCTCGTCCACGCGGTAGACCTCGACCTCCATCGACTCGTCGGCAGGAAGCTCCTTCAGGGCGAACCCATGAAGCTTCAGGTTCGCGATGGCCGCCTTCTCGGATGCGGGGAGGACATAGGCCCTGGGGGTCTTGACGGTCAACGTCGGCACGAAATCCTGCTCGAACCCCACGGTGTAGGTCTTCGGCTCCTTCGTGGCCACGCTCCGGCTATTCTTCACCTCCTCGACGAAGCCCAGGACCGTCACGGGGTCCTTCGACACGCGGGCCTCGGAGCGGATCGGCACGTCGGCCGGGCCTGCCAGGTCGAGGCGAGCTTGGCCCATCAGCGAGGAGACCTCGGCCTGATGGTCGGAGGTGTATTCCAGGATCGCCCGCGTGAACTCCAGGGTGGCGAGCACTCGCGTCTTGAAATCAGCATACGAGTAGGCTTCGGAGAGGACCGACATCCGGTTCCTCAGCCCCACGTAGGTGGTTCCGAACCGCGGGGTGGCCCCGTAGGTCGTCCAGAGGGTGTGGTCGCGGTCGAAATTGCCGTAAAAGAAGCTCTTGTAGCCCGACTTCGTCTCCATCGCCGCGCCCGCGCCCGGCATGAGCTTGTCGCGGACGAAGGCGAGCACCAGGGGGTCGCCCGCGGGGTTCTTCGGCCCCTGATACGTGATCTCGTAGCGGTGGTGCGAGCCGTTGGTCGTGTGCGTATCGATGAACAGGTGCGGGTTCCAGGTGTTGAGGATTTGAAGGAGTCCTCGCGTCTCGGGCGCCTCCAGCTTCACGAAGTCGCGGTTCAGGTCCAGGTTCTGCGCGTTGTGGCGGACGCCCATCCCCTCCTCGGGACCGACCTGGCCGGGGCGGTTGGTCTTCGCGAATCGCTCGTTACCGTCGGCGTTGTAGATCGGGGCCACGAGCAGGATCAAATTCTTGAGCAGGGGGTGGCCGGGCGTGGCGGCGATCTCTCGCACGAGCATGGGCAGCGCCTCCTTGCCGTCCACCTCGCCCGCGTGGATGTTTCCGATGAGGAAGACCACGAGCTTGCCCGACCTCGCCGCCTCCTCGGGCGAGCCTACGGGCGGGTCGCTCACGATCATCAGAGGGAGCGATCGCCCCTCGTTCGTCGTGCCCATGTCCGAGAGCCTCACCACGCCCTTCGACGCGGCGGCGATCTTCTTGCAAAGCTCGACCACATCCGCATATTTCGCCGTGGCCCGATAATCCGTCTTCTCGGCCGCGGTGCGGAGGTCGTCCTCAGAGATCGCGGGGAGGCCAAGCAGGAAGAAAGCGGCCAGGCAGGGGATCACGTGCATGAGGGCTCTCGGTTCGAGGCTTTGAGGTCTCTGAGGCAGAGGTCCCTGCGGTCCGAACAGGATGGTTTCACCTGAGACATCCGCCAGGGGGAACGATCAATCGCTCACTCGCCCTTGCCGCTTTCCACCTTGTTCATGGCTCGCGAGAGCGCGAGGTATTGCAGGGCCACCGACTGGTAGATCTCGCGGGCCCAGTAGGGAGGGGTGTGGCCGCCGGGGGACTCGGCCCAGGTGAAGGGGATCTTCTTGTCGAGCAGCAATCGCGCGAACTCGCGGTTGTCGTTGTAGAGGAAATCCTCGGTCCCGCAGTCGATGTAGAGGTGGGGCATCTTGTCGGCGGGCACCTTCGTCACGAGCACGAACGGGTCGTGGTCGTCGGCCTGCTCGGGCGTGGCGAAGAGGTCGCCCTTGGGCGTGCGCTCGGCCTGGCTGTCGAAGTCGAGCATCCCGATGGCCTCGTTGGGGTTGTCCGAGAGCTTGCGCTGGCCCGGCTTCAAATCCTCCCCCGCGCGGAGCTTCTTGCCGATCGAACGCGCGAACGCCAGCGCGCCCGAGTGGCTTCCCACCGAGGAGAACTTGTCGGGATTTCGCAGGCCCACCGTCATGGCCCCATAGCCGCCCATGGAGAGGCCGTTGATCGCGCGGCCTTCGCGAGTGGCGACGGTCCGATAAGTCGTATCGATATGCCCAACAAGGTCCTTGGCGATGCAATCTTCCCAGGCGTCCCTGGCGTCCCCCTCGCTCTTCGCCCAGTTCACGTACCAGGAGTTGCCGCCGTCGGCCATGACCACGATCAGGTCGAACGGCGCCGCGGCCTTGCCAGCGCCCAGCTTCGCCCAGTCCAGGTAATTGCTCGTGTACCCATGCAGGAGGTAGAGGACGGGGTAACGCCTGTCGGGCGACGCCTCATAGCTTTTGGGCAGGACCACGTTGCACTTCATCTTCCGCCCGACCGAGGGGGCGTCGAACTCGATGGTCTTCACCTCGGGGGCGTCCTGCGCCATCGCGGGGCAGCACAGCAAGGCCAGGACCACAAGGGCACGAAAGGGCGTCATCGGCAAGAACTCCGCGAGCGAGTGGGGCGGGAAGGGCGGATCCCAGGCGACCGCACATCCTAGCCGAGCGCCCGCAAGCGTTCCAGTCACCGGGCCCTTGCCTCACCCCAGTTGCCGCCATCGTTCGCCTGCGCTCGGCGAGGCCGGGCCTGATGGTCCGTCGCGGCAAGACCCTCATCGAGTGAGCGCTTCACCCGTTCGCTTTCGCGAGTTCAATGGCCTGAGTACCAGTCGTAGCCTCGTTCGGCCCAGAAGTCGGTGGGGCGGGCGTCGGAGAAGGTGATCGTTCCGATGCGTTTGATGTGCTTGATCCCGTACTTGACCGGGATTACAAGGCGGAGAGGGGCGCCGTGGATCGGCGCGAGGGCCTCGCCGTTCATCTCGTAGGCGAGCAGCGTTTGCGGGTGGAGGGCGCTCGCCATGTCGAGGCCCACGTAGTACTCGCGGTCGGGCGTGGCGAGCGCGGCGAAGGCCAAGAGGTCGTTCGGCCGGTTCGCGGGATCGGGCGTCTCGCCCGAGCGGGTCGCCATCCGGGACTTCGCGGCGAGGTCCGAGAGCCGAGCGCCGGCCCATCGCACGACCGTGCTCCAGCCCTCGATGCACTTCAGCTCGGTGGTCATCTCCACGCGAGGCAGGGCGCGGATCTGTTCGAGCGTGAACGCCGGGGAGACCGGGGCCGAGGGGGAACTCACGGTCAGTCGCCAGGCCCCCAAATCCACGGGCGTGCCCAGGCCGAAATCCCCATTGGGGCGAGGCCATCGAGCCCGGCTCGTGGCGAACGTGGGCGCGAGCCGGTCGGCCCGGAAGACCGCCTGCGCGATCTTGCCGTTCAGGTCGAGCACGCCCCGCAACGGCCAGGGCAGGCCGTCGTCCAGGGGACGCCTCACGAGCCAGGCCCCGGCGCCCAGGGCCGCGAGGACCGATCCTCCGCCGATGGCCATCGCGCGGCGGGTCATGTGCCGCAGGGCGAGTTCGGCCGGCTCGGCGACCTCACGCGAGGGGGGCGGCGGCGGGGGCAGGGGATCCATGGGAAGGCTCCTCGTCGCTGACAAGTTCGGACCCGACGACCATCGCGCGGAAGTTGTTCCAGCCCGCGCGGACGACCTGCGCGATGTGGATCACGAAGAACACCACGTAGCCCAGGGTGAGGGCGAAATGCCACTGGCGGGCCAGCGGATACCCGCCCAGCATCGCGGCGAGCCAGGCAAGCTGCACGGGCTTGTAGATCGCCAACCCGGTGAGCAGCGAGCCCGCGCCCATGGCGATCACGCCGGTGTAGGCCACTCGCTGGGCGCCGTTGAACTTGCGGCGGGGCAGGGGCTCCTTGCGCAGGCCAAGGTCGTGCTTCACGACCTCGAGCGCCTCGCGAGGTGTCGATCGGTTGGGGAGGAGCAGACGCCACTCGCCGCTGAAGATCGTGTATCCGACATACAAAAGCCCGTTGATCGCGAAGAACCACATGAAGGTGAAGTGCCAGGCCATGCCCTGTGCCAGCCGGTGGTCGACCTGCAACGGGGTCCCGTGCAGGGCCTCGTAAACGGGGTCGGGGAAGAACTTCAGGATCGTGAAGCGGCCCCACCGGATCGCGTAAACGTCGTTCGCCCAGTAGATGAGCAGGCCGCTCCAGATCATCACGAGCAGGATCGGGCCATTGAGCCAGTGGAACACGCGGGTGGGAAGCGAATGCTTGGGTTCGAGCCGTGCCATGGAGTCTGCTCCGCAAAAGAGGCGCGATGGGTGCCGGCCCCGCCCGCAGAGCCCGGCGACC
>JANOBY010000227.1:0-6904 GCA_031411935.1 Planctomycetales bacterium
CCGGCGGATTGAACCCCCGGTCGTGCGCCTCCCGCTGCGGCCGCTTGCTCCAGGAGACCGAGTGGAGGGGATGGCCCCTGGCCGCGATCGACGGGGACGACGTCCTCGGCAAGATGGCATCGTGGCGAGAGCAAGGCATGACGCTGGCGCACCTGGAGACCGGCGAGCCTCTGCCGGAGCAGGTGGCGAGCCGGCTGGTCTCGGCCAACGCTTACCTCGGCGCGAGGCCAATTGCCGAGGCCATGACCGGCGGGACACGCCTGGTAGTGACCGGGCGGGTCGCCGACGCCTCGCTGACCCTGGGTCCGGTCGCCTCGCACTTCGGCTGGGGTTGGGACGATTTGAACCGGCTCGCGGGGGCTTCGGTCGCGGGGCACCTCATCGAATGCGGCGCCCAGGCCACGGGCGGCCTCTGGTATGACTGGGAGCGGATCCCCGACCTCGCCGGCGTGGGATATCCGATCGCCATCGTGAACGACGATGGAAGCTCCACCCTCACCAAACCCGAGGCCTCCGGCGGGATCGTGTCCGTGGCCAACGTGGCCGAGCAACTGGTCTACGAGATCGACGACCCCTCGCGTTACCGCACCCCCGACGTGGACGTCGATCTGACCTCGGTCGGTCTCGTCCAGGAGTCGAAGGACCGCGTAGGCGTATCGACCGCGACCGGGAGGGCACCGTCGGCTCAGCGGAAGGTCGCCGCCGTGTATCACGACGGATGGACCGCCAGCGGGATGCTCGCCGTGGTCGGACAACATGCCGAGGCGAAGGCGAGGGCCGCCGGAAGGTTGGTCCTCGACCGGGTGAAACGGGGGGGATTCGACTTGCAGGACTCGCTGGTCGAGTGCCTTGGGGCCGGCGATGTGGCTCCCGGGGTCATGCCCCGTCGGCACCCGGTCTTCGAGGTCGTCCTCCGCGTGACCGTCCGGGATTCGCGCCGGGAGGCGGTCGAGCGATTCTGTCGCGAGCTTGCACCGCTGGTCACGGCGGGGCCGCCGGGCATCGCGGGATACGCCAGCGGGAGGCCCTCGCCCCGTCCCGCGTTCGGATACTGGCCGACCCTGGTCGATGCGGAGCTTGTGCCCGCAAGGCTCGAAATCCGCGAGGCCCGCGAATGGGCATCGGAGGACGTTTCATGACGCCCCGCAACCTCACGCCCGTTCGGCTCGGTTCCCTGGCCCATGCCCGCAGCGGGGACAAGGGCAATCGCGTCAACATCGGCGTGGTGGCCAATCATGCAAGAGCGTTCTCCCATCTGCAAACGTGCCTGACTCCCGAATCCGTGGAGCGGTTCCTCCGGCCGATGGGCATCGGCACGGTCACGCGCTATGAGCTCCCGAAAATTCATGCCTTCAACTTCGTGATCGAGGACGCATTGGCTGGGGGCGCGAGCCGATCGTTGCGACTGGACACGCAGGGCAAGACGCTGGGCACGGTCCTCCTGGAGATGCCCGTGCCTACGCTCCCGGAACCGGAGGCCGCCGATGAGTGAGGCTCTGATCCTCCGCGAGGATGTGGGACCGATCGCCGTGGTCACGCTCAACCGATCGTCGGCCCGCAATGCCCTCTCGCGGGCGATGGTCACTCAGCTGGGAGACCTGATCGCGTCCATGTCGGCCGAGCCCAACCTGCGGGCGCTCGTGCTCACCGGCGCGGGGCCCACCTTCTGCGCCGGGATGGACCTGAGGGAGTCGAGACAGGCGGCCGCGACTTCCGCGTCCGAACGCCTGGCCGTGGACGACACGAAGGCGATCGCGGACCTCATGGACCGCGTGCACGGGTTCTCGCGCCCGACAATCGCGGCCGTGCAGGGCGACGCGCTGGCCGGCGGCGCGGGCCTGGCCCTGGCGTGCGACTTCGTGCTCATGGGGTCGTCGGCCTCGCTGGGGTTCCCCGAGGTGAAGCGGGGGCTGGTCGCGGCGATCGTCCTCCACGAACTCGTCCGCAGCGTGGGGGATCGCCGGGCCCGAGACCTGCTCCTCACGGGCCGGACAATCTCCGCGATCGAGGCCGAATCCTGGGGGCTCATCAACCGGGCTCTTGAGCCGGGGGCCTCCTGCCGCGACGAGGCCGTGAAGCTCGCCAAATCGCTCATCGCGAGTGCGCCGATCGCGACGACCACGACCAAGAGGCTGATCGACGAGGCCACGCGACGGCCTGCCGACCTCCGGGGGGCCGCGGCCGTGAGCGCCGCCGTACGCGTGGGGGACGAGGCCGTCGAGGGCATAACCGCCTTCTTCGAGAAGCGCCGCCCCGCCTGGGACAGCGACCCTCAGGGCCCCGATTCGTCGTGAGAACGGGTGGCTCATCGCTTCTCATACGTCCGAACCATGCCTCCCTCTCCCGGAGGTCTCCCCATGCCTTCTCGCGACGACGAAGCCCCGTGGGTCGAGGGTATGACCCTCGGCGACGTGCTCAGGAAGACGTCCCGGGAACATCCCGACCGCGACGCCTTGGTGTTCCCCCTGCTCGGTGTCCGCTGGTCCTGGGCGGAGCTGGATGAACGCGTGGACCGGCTCGCCGATTCGCTCATCGCGCAGGGCGTGGAGCGTGGGGAGCACGTGGGGCTGTGGTCGATGAATTGCCCCGAGTGGGTCGTCGCCCAGTTCGCCGTGGGGCGGATCGACTCGGTGCTCGTGAACGTGAATCCCGCGTACCGGCTGCACGAGCTGGAAGAGACCCTGCGGCAGGCCGACGTGGCCACTTTGATCGTCGGGCTTCCGTTCAAGGCCTCGAACTTCGTGGGCATGGTCGAGGCGATCGTGCCCGAAGTGGTGGAGAACTTGGCCGGCGATTGGACCTCGGAAAAGCTGCCCGCGCTGCGCCGCGTGATTGCGATCGGCGACCATCCCGGCAAGGGTTGGATCTCCTGGGCCGACATGGAGAAGGGCGAAGTCCAGAGCGAGGCCCGGGCCGCTCGCGAGCGGGGCACGGCCGCGACCGACGTCTTCAACATCCAGTTCACCTCGGGCACCACGGGGCTGCCCAAGGGGGCCATGCTGACCCATCGCAACGTCCTGCGGAACGCCCACGCGATCGGCCAGCGCGTGCGATACACCGAGCTCGACCGCGTGTGCGTCCCCGTGCCTTTCTACCACTGCTTCGGGTGCGTCCTGGGGACCACCGTCTGCGCGGTCTATGGGGCGACCATCGTGGTCCCCGCCCCCACGTTCGACGCCCATGCCACGCTCGAAGCGATCCAGAAGGAGCGGTGCACGTCGATTTACGGCGTGCCCACGATGTTCGTCTCCCAGCTCGATTGCCCGGAATTCCCGACCTTCGACCTCACATCGTTGCGGACCGGCATCATGGCCGGGAGCCCTTGCCCCTTGCCCCTCATGAACGCGGTGGTCCAGCGGATGGGCGCACGCGAGATCACGATCGGATACGGGCTAACCGAGGCCTCGCCCATCATCACGCAGACCTGGGCCGACGACCCGATCGAGGTCCGGGTGAGCACCGTGGGCTCGCCGATCCCGGGCGTGCAGGTCAAGCTCGTGCACCCCGTCACGCGCGAGAAGGTGCCGCAGGGCGAGGCCGGCGAACTTTGCGTGAAGGGCCACGGCGTGATGGCCGGCTACTACAAGAACCCCGAGGCTACCAGCCGGGTCCTCTCGCCCGACGGATGGCTGTCCACTGGCGACCTGGCCCGGATCCGCGACGACGGCAACTTCCGGATCGTGGGGCGATCCAAGGAGCTCATCATCCGGGGCGGGGAGAATATCTATCCGCCCGAGATCGAGGAATTTCTCTGCCATCACCCCGCGGTGGCCGAGGTCGCCGTGGTGGGGCTGCCTGATCGCGTGTATGGCGAGGTGGTTTCCGCCTGGGTCGTGCCCAGGACGGGCGTGGCGATCACGGGGGACGATCTCAAGGCATTCTGCATTGGGCAGATCGCGCACTTTAAAGTGCCGAAATATGTGGAAATCGTCACCGGACTCCCGCGTACGGTGACAGGCAAGATCACCAAGCACCTTCTCCGCGAGGAAGGCATCCAACGGTTCGACCTGCATTCGGCCGCGGAGACGCCCACGGCTTGAGGTCGAGTCAACCGCAAGATCGCCCACTCACCAACAGAATTCCAAGGATGAGCCTTGGGGCGGAACGCTGTTTCCCTTGCGTCCTGGCGATGACCGCGGCCTCCGTTTGCCTGTCGCCCATGTTAAACCCAGTAGGGCTGGCAGCCCTGCCCGCCAGCACCGCTTGAGGGGGGAAATGGGACGCCCGCCCCAATTAAAAGATCGCTATGCGACAAAGGGAACCGCTCTAATCCCGTTTCTTCGGCCAGACGAACGAGCTGAGAGCCAGGAGCGTTCCGCCGAGGGAGAACAGCGAAACCAGCGTCGCCGATCGGAGGTTGGTGGGCCGGTAGGCGAAGGTCACCCGGCTCGGGCCGTGGCCTTCGAGGCGGACGGCCTGGAGCCCTCCATTGGCCTTGAGGACCGGCCTTGGGGGGCCTCCGTTGATCGCGTAAGTCCAGCCCGGATAGTGGATGCGCCGGATGCCCAGGTCGCAAGATCCGTCGTGTTCGACCGTCACCGAGGTCTCATCCTGGTTCGTGATGGAAGCCACGCTTGCCCGGGGCGAGGCCGAGCCGGGTGGGGCGTCGTGGCGGTCGTAAAGGGCTTCGTCCTGGTTCTTCACATTGAAGAGGCTGGGGAGCATTTCCGCCCAGCCATCGAGGACCTTGACCTTCCGGCTCACCCATGCCGAGGGCCAGTGATCGTCATATTTCACGATCTTCCAGGGCGGGATCGGACGGGTCGTCCGGTGAGGCTCGAGGAGTCCGTCGAGGACCGGATCTCTGGCCACGAAAACGGTCTGGGACCGCGGAATCACGTCTGTCTCCAGCCATACCGCGTGCGTGACCCCGAATCGAACAAAGAGCGCGGCCAGCTCCGGAGTCGTCGAACCCTGGGCAAACGTCGCCTGTTCGAGCAAGTAGTTGGGCGGAGGCGGCGTGATCCCGAGGTACGGATAAGCACACGTCAGGCCGAGTCGGACCACCAGATTTGAGCACCGTCCGGCGATCAGTCCTACGTCGGTTTGTTTGAGCAACTGCTGGGTGATCGGACTTTTTTCGGGGTACGCGACGGACCAGTTCCATTCGACAGGGCCGAGGTGGTAGAGGGCGGCGAGCTCGATCGTCGTGACCACCACCAGGACCCAGGACGCAACCCATTTCCATCGACACAGGAGCGCCAGGATCACCGCCGCCGCGAAGCAACCCGAGGCCACCGCGATGCGAAGCGTAGGGTCGGAAGGCCCGAAGCTGGCCCGAAAAGCGGGCGTGTTCAGCTGGGCGATGGTCCACGCCACGGCCGAGATCCCGAAGACGGCCGCGATCGAAACGCCCGCATAAAAGCGATTGGAGCGAATCGCCCGATCGAGCCCGTGCCCCGCGAGGATCGCCAACCCCAGACTGGTTAACAGGGTATAGCGCCCCGGGCAGCGGAACCATCCGAGGCCGGGAAGGTAGGTGAGCAGCCAGTAACCCGTGGGGAACCAGGCGGGCATGGTGGCCAGCACCAGGCTGACCACGACGAGCAGCCTCCAGACCCGGAATCGGCGCCGGTCGCTCGTGTCGACCATGCCCACCATCGCCAGAACCAGCGGGATCGACCCGATGTAGAAGGTGGATTCGACCGCGGTCGTTGTGAGCGTGGCGAGGTAGTCGTCGAGCTTTCGGACCGGGACGTTGGCGAACAGCGACGGCAGGACCGGTTGCATCCAGATCCCCGGCGGGAAGAGATAGCTGGCGAGCTGCTCGTACGGGCGTGAAAAGCCCGCGATCCGGGTGAGCTCCCAGGTCAACACGAGCTGGACGCTGGCGATCGCCATCCCGGTGGCGAGGGCTGCCGCGATCGCGGGGATCCGCCACCTCGGGCGGCCCTCGACCCGTGTCTTCCACGTCCCCGTGAGCAGGGACAGCCCGGCGGTCCACATCTGAATCTGAAAGTGGCCGATTGTGAGCTGGAGCCCCCAGGCGAGGGCCAGGACCGCGAGCCAACCGATCCGCCCGCTCGCGACGAAACGATCCGTCGCGATCAGGCAGACCGGCAGCCAGGGCATGATCAGGTAGAGGGGCTCGTGTCCGGAATGAGAGCTGGCGAACCCGCAGAGGGAAAAGGAGACCGCCGCGAACGCGCTCCCCCATCGCTCGAGGCCGAGACACCGGGCATAGAGGTACATGGCGGCGGCCGTGGCGATCTGGTGGATCCACATCGAGATCCGGAACGCCCAGAACAGATCCAGAATCCGGTAGACGAACACATTCCAGGGGTAGAAGGCGGCCACATGGCTTTCGGCCACCAGAGGGACGCCCAGCCCCAGGCGAGAGGACCAGAACGGGAGGGTGCCCCGGGCCAGCGCCCGGACCAGCTCGGTCTTGAGCGACCGGTACATGACGTCGGGATCGGCCCCGATGGGCTCGTAACCCGCGAGCAGACAGGAGGTGGTGAGCCCGAGGCCCAGGATCGCGACCGCGGCCGGGAGGTGGTGGCGTAGCGTCATGGGGCAGACCCGCGGGAACCCGTCGAGTGGAGAGGCTTCACTGCGAACCCGCGAGGTGAAGGACGAGCGATTGGAACACAAAAAGCAACGCAGATTCGACAGGAATCTTCCATCCCCGTTACGAATCTGCGTCGATTTTTGATCCCCGGATCATCGCGAGACTTCGGAGGCGAACGGACGCCCAATCGGTGATGCCCTCGCCGATCAGTTCTTCGAGGCGGTGGCGCCGGCCACGCGGGAGGCGGTGGCGGCCCTGGCCTCAGCGTCGAGGGCTTGCACCTCGTCTCTCACGGCCTGGGCCCTGGCCACGATCGCCTGGACCGCCGGGGTCCGGTCGGCCACGGCCTTGTCGGCGGCGGCCTTCGCGGCGGTCACGGCGTTGAGCTCGTTC
>JANOBY010000228.1:0-7207 GCA_031411935.1 Planctomycetales bacterium
CTTCGCGGCGCCCCGCGCTGAGGAGTCGATGCCAACCAACGCCGGCCGCGGCAGTGCGCGACCGACAGCGCCAGTCACGGCAGCGACGCGATTGCAATCGATGAATGCCACGATCGACCTCGACGCGCGAAATCCAACGACAACGGACGCCAACGGAATCTCCAGTGGGATATCCGACGGTACGATGGTGGCCACGGTTCCGGATGGGGAGGAGGTCATGTTCATCCTCATTCTTGTCGGAAGGCGAGGGGCGGGGGGCAATGGGGGAAGGAAGTGCAGGCGGGTCGCCACACGACGCGGGATGGCGTCTCCCTTCGTCCGCTGATCGGCCCAAATTCGATCGGGCGATGGCGGACATCGCGCGTGAAAGGGCCTGGGCGATCACGAAGGCGATCGGGGCCTTGCCGTACACCCTTGCACGCGAAGCGGGGGAGTCATGCGGCGTGAAAGCCCCAGTTCGGGCCTTCAGGACTCGTGCGAGGGTATGCGGTAGCTTGGCCCGCGGGCAACGCTCGCAGAGGACGGCGCGTTGCGCGTCTCAGCAGCGCAGATGGAGCAATTCGAGGAATCTGTGGGCTCGCCAGGGGGCTCGACCGACTTGGCCCGCGACTGACGTGGGGCCGCCGGGCCGGCCAAGGATGTCCTGCGTCGCATCCAGACCGAATCCGCCGAGCTCGTAACCGTCGTTCGAATCCCCTTCGAGCTCCCGTTCGTCATCGACGGGGCTTTCCCAGGCGAGGGAATCGCCACAGGGTTCGCCGTGGATGGGGGACGCATACTGGCGGAGCAATCGGGACTTCGGGCCCGCATTCTCTGAGCAGGTCAGAGTGAACGAGGCCCGGTCCATGGCGACGACCAGGGTCGTCACGGCGAGGAGGTAGCCGAGGAGTGTCTGAAAGGGGGTTCGCAATCAAACCTCGTCCGCAGGCTCGGGATCTTGACATGGAGACTACGACAACCCCCACGTGCACGCAACCCGAGTCCGTGTTGCATGGTTCCCGTTGGGCCATGTCACCTTCCACATGGCACCGCCTTTGCAACGATGCGATTGACGTTCCCAACCTGGACGGACTCGTCCAACTCCGAACTTCCTGGGAATCTGGATGGATGTCATGGAGATCATAGCTTCACGGGCTGGACCCGCTCCGCAGGCCAACGATCGGGGCCATGATGATCATCGTGGCGATCGCGGCGGTCGATTTTTTGATCGCCATACGCTTTCATGATCATGGTGGGGTGGGCTGGATCGGCATTGATCGTGCTCGTGCACAATCTGACCTTCTCTGTCTCCGGCATGATTGGGCTCCAGAGGCTGCTGGCCGGACCGTCGGTACCCAGATATTCCTGGCTTTGGGTCGCACCCGCATTTGCCCTTTTCAATTACATGATCGCTTACACCGGCATTCTGACCATCGTTTCTGCTGGGATGTTGGACTAGCTTGGTGATCATCCAGGGTTCGATACCATTGCAGGCCTTGGCCAACGGGACGAGGGTGCCATCTGCCCTCGACCCCTGTCTTTCCGGATCCTGGGGCGTACCGGTTCAGCGGAAATGAAGCCGCCGTTGCGTTTTCTCTCGACTCAGCAAATAATGAATCTCCTTGGGCTATCTCCGCGAGGTCGTGCCGGGTCTTGTGGTATCTCTCCGCCCGCCGTCATGGTTCCTCCGGGGGTATGTAGGGCTTTCGATGCCGGACGTCACGATCCGACTGGATAATCACGACGAGGAGCTGGCGGTCTTCGGGAGCCGCGACCAGCTCCTCCGCCTGGTCCGCGATACACTTCGGGTCAAGGTGCTCGCCCGCCACGGGGAGATCCGCGTGGAAGGGGATGACCCCGAACGGGTCGACCAGGCCCGGCGCGTGTTCGAGGAGATGAGGCTTCTGTACCGCCGCCAGAGGACGCTCGCGCCCGGCGACGTGACCGAGATCATCGACCTGGTCCTGGGACGCGAGCCCAGCGAACCGCTCATGGCCGAAATCTCCAGCGGGTCGCGCTCGGTCAGGGCACGAACCGACGGGCAGGGCCGGTATCTCCGTTCCCTCCGCGACAACGAACTCGTCTTCTGCATCGGCCCCGCGGGCACCGGCAAGACGTACCTGGCCGTGGCCCACGCCGTGGCCATGCTCCGTCGCGGTCAGATCAAGAAGATCGTGCTGGTGAGGCCCGCCGTCGAAGCGGGCGAACACCTGGGTTTCCTCCCCGGAGACCTCGAGGCCAAGATCAACCCGTATCTTCGCCCCTTGCTCGACGCCCTCCATGATTTGATGGAGTACGATCAGATCCGGCGCTACCTGGGCAACGACCTCATCGAGATCGCCCCGCTCGCGTACATGCGCGGTCGAACCCTCAACGACGCATTCATCATCCTGGATGAAGGGCAGAACGCGACCGTCCCCCAGATGAAAATGTTCCTCACCCGGATGGGCCAGAACGCACGGATCGTGGTGACCGGCGATACCACGCAGGTGGACCTGCCCGGCGAGGTCGTCAGCGGCCTGGCCGACGCCGTGGACCGGCTCCGCGAGGTGCCCGGCATCGGGGTGGTCCGGCTCGAGAAGAAGGATATCGTCCGTCACCCGCTTGTCCAGGCGATCGTGAATGCGTACGAGGCGACCGAACTGATCGACCACGGGCCTCCGCTCGCGGGCCTCTCCGTGAACGGACCCGACCGCCCTCCACCGTTTTCCGTCCCCGCCCCGGAGTGAGGCGGGCGGTGGGATGGCCTCCCACCGCGAGCCACGCCAGCGTCGGCGTGGCCCACTCCAGCGCGATCCGGCCCTTTCGGGAAGACTCCGGTCGCGTGAATGTTCGAGAACCTCACAAATATGAGTATTGGTAAACGTCGGTCCAGGCCCGCCCGGGCGACACTTCAGCCCGTCAATCCGATCGATATCCACCGCGGACGGATCGCCCAGAGGCGGATCCGCCTGGTTGGCCTGGGACTCGTCGCCGCTTCGGTTCTCTTCTCCGCCGCCGTGGTCCACGGAACCGGCCCCCCGTTCGTCTACCGACTCGGGCAAAAGCCCGGACGCGAAGTCCGCGTGAAGGTCGCCGAGTTTCGTCGCAAGGACCCGCTGAAGACCAACGCCGATCGGCAGGCCGAGGAGGCCAAGGTCGCCCCGCGGATGAGCCACGATCCCGAGCCGATCCGCGAGCTGAACGAGCAGCTCGACGACCTGGTGAACGCCATCGTGGTGGCCCCGACTCGCGACGCCCTCCCCCAGGAGATGCGGTCCGCCTGGGACCTGGACGCCACCACCTTCGCCGAGCTCCAGGCCGGGGCCGACACCCCCGAACGCCGCGACGACCTGCATCGACGCATCCAGAAGGCGTTCCTCCCGCTCGTCCGTGATGGCGTGCTCGGCCCTCAGGCCCTGCCACCGATCGAGGAATCGCACCTCGTTCTGATGGTGAGGCCCATCGGCACCTCGACCCTGGGGCACGGGGTCCACAAGGACCGGCTCCTCCCGGAACGAATCAAGAAGCCCGACGGCCCCGTCGCCAAGGAATTCCTGTCCGCGTTCTCGGACCAGAGGCTCGGAGGCCGGATCTTCTCGCTCGTGGCCGAACGGCTTCGTGGTACGCCCACGCTCAAGTACGAAGAGGCGGCCACCGTCTCGGATCGCGAGCTCGCCCGATCCCGCGTGAAGGACGCCTTCAAGGATTATCACCGAGGCGACGTGATCGTTGCCCAGGATGAGCCCATTACCGAGGATCACCTCTCGCTCTTGCGCCTTGAGCACGACCAGTATGTCTCGGCGCTCGGGGCCGGCGAGCGTCTGCGGAGGGCGGGCTCGGTGGTCGTCCTGGTGATCGCCCTGTTCTCGCTCATCGGGTACTTCGTCCTTCGTGACGAGCCGAAAATCGCGGAAAACCCTCGGAAGATCGCGGAACTCTGCGGGCTCGTGGTGGTTTCCCTGGCGGTCGCGAGGCTCCTGGCCACGCAGCCCTGGGATGCCGAGCTGATCCCGGTCACCCTCACGGCGATGATTTTGGGGATCGCCTATGGCCCTCAATTCGCGCTCATGATCGGCTTCACCTTGAGCTTGCTCACGAGCCTGGCGCTCGGGGCGGGGCTCGCGCACTTCCTCGTGCTCATGGGCGGGACGGCCGCCGGTGTCCTGCCCCTGGGCGACGTGCGCACCCGCACGAAGCCGATCCAGGTGGGCCTCATGGCCGGATTGGCCTTCCTCGTCCTGACCTGGGCGACGGGGCTCTTCCAGGATCAGCCGATCGGACTTGTTGCCGCGGACGGGTTCTGGCGGGGGAGCTGGGGCCTCATGACGGGCTTCTTCCTCGGCGGGATCCTCCCGTTCGTCGAGAAGGCCTTCGGGATCGTCACCGGGATCAGCCTCCTCGAGCTCGGCGACATCACACATCCTCTGCTCCAAGAACTCGTCCGCAGGGCGCCCGGAACGCACAACCATTCGGTCACGGTCGGCACCATCGCCGAGGCGGCGGCCGAGCGGATCGGGGCGAACGCCCTGCTGGTTCGCATCGGGGCCTACTTTCACGACATCGGCAAGATGCTCAAGCCGCACTACTTCGTCGAGAATCAGGCGGGGGCGACCAATCGTCACGCGAATCTGGCCCCGGCCATGAGCACGCTGATCATCGTGGGGCACGTGAAGGATGGAGTCGACCTGGGCCGGCAGCATCACCTGCCCGAGCCGATCATTGACCTGATCGAACAGCACCACGGCACCACGCTTGTGGAGTACTTCTATCGAGAGGCCACGCGAAGGGCGGGGGGCGACCCCAACGCCTCGATGGTCCAGGAGAGCTCCTTCCGCTATCCCGGCCCCAAGCCGCAATCGAAGGAAGCTTGCATCCTGATGATCTCCGATTGCGTGGAGAGCGCGAGCCGCACGCTGTCCGAGCCCACCCCCGCCCGCATCGATAGCCTGGTCAATGAGCTCATCCGAAAGCGTCTGGACGACGGCCAGTTCGACGAATGCGGCCTGACCTTGCGGGAAATCGCCGAGATCCGCGAGAGCCTGATCAAGTCGCTGATCGGCATCTATCACGGTCGCGTCAAGTATCCGGAACAGCGCACGGCCTGAGCCTCCCTCACGCACCCAAGAATGGACCCGTTTTTGAACCTCGCCATTGAAGTCGACAACCGCCAGCGACACCTGTCGATCCACCCTCCGGAGTTGGTCTCGCTGGCCCGCAGGGTGCTTTCGGGGGAAGGGATCGCGTCCGCGACGATCTCGCTCGTCCTTGTGGACGACGCCCTCATCCGCGAGATCAATCGCGAACATCTCGGCCATGACTGGTCGACCGACGTGATCACCTTTCCGCTCTCCCTGCCCGGCGAATTGCCCCTGGAGGCGGAGCTGATCCTTTCCACGGAGATGGCCCTGACCACCGCATCCGAGGCCGGAACCGATCCCAGGGACGAGCTGGCGCTCTATCTCGTTCACGGCCTGCTGCATCTGTGCGGGTTCGATGACCGGACCGAACGGGACGCGCAGGACATGCGCGGCCGAGAGGCCGAGGTGCTGGATCGCGAGGGGATCGTCAACACATTCTCCCTGGTCGGCCCGGGGGGGAAGGGGGCGGGATCATGACAGCCCTGAATCTGGCATTGGCCCTCACGGGGGTTGCCGCCCTGGCACTGCACATGATCGCGGTGGCGCTTTCGCGAGCCCTTCGGACCTACTCGCGGAGCCGCCTGGAAGAGGTCTGCTCCGCGAATCATCGGCCCGAGCGAGCGGTCGCGATCGCCCATCTGGACCAGCGGGCCGAGCGTTCCGCCGAGGCCCTGGCGCTCCTGAGCGGGATGGTGGTGGCCGTGCTGCTCGGCATGGCGATCATGATGGCGTGGACGAGCATCCAGCGCGAGGCACTCGTTCTGATTCCCCTGGCGATCGCCGCCGCCGGGCACCTCCTGGCCGGGATCGTGGGACGGGTGTCGGCCGAAAACGTTCTCGACAGCCTCTGGCCGATCGCCAACCTGATCCGACGCGTGATGGCCCCATTCATCTTCCCCGCCCGGGCCCTGGAAGCCCTCGTGTACCGGAAGGCCCGAGGGGGCCCCACGCTTCCCCGCCCCCAGAGCGTGGAGGTCGAGTTGCACACGGCGACCGACCTGCCCGAGGAGGACCTGGAGGCCGACCTGCCCGAGACCACGCGGGCGCTCCTCGAACGCGCCGTGGAACTGGCACACCGCGATGCCGGCGAGGTCATGACCCCCCGGTCATCGATCCTGGCCTTGCCGGCCACGACCTCCGCGCTCGAGGCCGCGAACCTGTTCACCGCCTCGGGTCGGAGCCGGATCCCGGTCTTCGGCGAGCATCGCGACGATATCGTGGGCATCCTCTACGCCAAGGACCTCTTCCCGGCGCTCGTCTCCCCGACGGATCAGGGCAAGCCCTCCATTCGCAAGCTCGCCCGGGCCCCCATGTTCGTGCCCGAGAGCAAGAACGCGGCGGAACTTCTGGAAGATTTTCGGGCCTCGCGCGTCCAGATCGCCGTGGTGCTCGACGAGTATGGCGGGGTTTCGGGGCTGATCACGCTCGAGGACTTGCTGGAGGAACTCGTCGGGCCGATCGACGACGAGCACGACATCCCCACGCCCTCGGATCCGGTCAAGCCCCTGGGAGGGACCCAGTACGAGGTGGACGCCGCCTTGCCCCTGGAAGACCTGAACGAGCGGCTGAATCTCAACTTCTCCACCGACGGCGACTACGAGACGGTCGGCGGCCTCGCCTTCGACGCACTCGGGCGCCTGCCCGAACCGGGGGCTACCTTCCGCCGGAACGGGGTCGAGTTCACGATCCTTGAGGTTGCCGACCACTCGATCCGCCGCATGCGGGTGGACCTGCAACCGGCGGAGACGGTCCGGCAGTAGGGCCGATCTCTCGATCTCCTTATGGCGTGTTGCCGAAATCGTGATGCCAGTGCCAATCGCTACGATCGGCGGCCGGGGCTCGTTTCGATACTATCGAGGGGGCGTGGAGATTCCGCGCGAGAATTCGGCTCTTTGACAAGGGGGACCATGGGGAGGAGGAGGTTTTGACATTACGGGAAGCGGCGGATCGCAAAAATGTGAATTTGCAGAACGAACCCAATTCGGGGGCCAGGCCTGCGAAGCCTGGGCGATTGGATGTCGTTTCAGGAAATGGATTTAGGTGAATTTTTGGGGAGTGAGACGGAGGAGGCTTTTCGTGCTCCGGCGGTAAAACGAACCCAAAACGAA
>JANOBY010000229.1:0-9265 GCA_031411935.1 Planctomycetales bacterium
CCGCAGGATCTCGACCCATCGCCCCAGGCCGAACTCGGCGAACCCCTCGGCCCGCCCGGCGAGGGCCTCCCAGTCCCCGGTCTCGCCCTCCAGCGTGATCGCCGGGATGCCGCAGCGGGTGTTGAGCACATACCGGAAGAACGAGCCCATGGCGTCGAGGAGCACGACCTCGGCGTCGGCCCGCTCCGTCGGCCCGGTGGTCGAGACGGCGGGGATGAACAGGTCGATCGCCGGCCCGACGTGTTCTCGGACTTGAAACGAGAACTCACTGAAGACCTTGGGCCATGGGTTCTCGGGCGAGCCCTTCACGAAGTCATCACGCCGCACGTCGATCTCGACCCGGCCCCCATGCTGGGCGAACCGGGGCCGCAACCACATCGGCCTGGCATTGCGGGCTTTCCTGCGTCTGGAGTGGCACTTCTTCCCCACCGGGGTGAGTGGCTACGACGCCAAGAAGCGCGTGGTCCGGCACGCCGTGAGGAGGCACATCAAACATCATCGATACGTCTTCCCAGGAGCAATCGCGTAACTCCTATTCGTGAAGGATGAGAAGAAGAACGGCCCGATCTCATGTCGCCATTTCGGGGATGACGAACTTGCCAAAATCAAAGGCAGCTATCTGTCCTTGGCGAAGGAACTGCTCGGCGATAAGCAGCTCATGGCTGGCGGGAGAAAGGTCGTCACAGAAGAGGACGTCGCAGTCTTCCTGATGCTCCATAGTTTCTTCACGAACAACATGAACGTGGAAGGCTCATTGCCCATCGCCGGGTGGCGGGAGATGAGGAAGGCGTTGCACGAGGCGGGCGACATCGATCGGGCCTGGTGCCACCATCGGTTTTCCCGGATTTGGAACTTCCTCGACGGGAAGGATCTCATTGCCTGGGAGGACGATGAGTTTATTCTCGGCGTCGTCGGAGAAGATGGTCGGTTCACGCCGGGGCGGGCGTCGAAGTGGTTTGACTGCGAGGAGTTGATGAGGCGGATGGCCGAGATGGAGGGCGGCGAAATTGGGGGTGTCTATGGGAGGCGGGGGAAAGAAGATGAGAGAGGAGAAAGAAGAAGCATCCTCTATGGGTGCGGCGAACGAGAGCGGGATGCCCTGGTAGACGAGGGAGAAAGGAAGAGCATCCTTTATGGCCACAACGGAATGGCTGAAGATGATCCGGGTGGAGAGGAAGAAAGGAAGAACATCCTGATATGGGTGCATCACTGGTAATCGAACCTTCATCATACCTTCTTTGAGACAATCGGCGTGATGGAAAGAAGATTGGGACAGGTTGGGCATCGAGATGCCGCTCGTGAGGCCCCGGTTTGCCGGGTACTCTTCAGGACGATTGAGGAGAGCCGCCTGAGAGTCGGCCTCACGAGGTCCGACGGAAGCGGCGTACCGCCGGCTTCCTCCTATCTATTTATTCCTAATTTTTATATACTTCGATCAGTCGGCAGGGCGATCGATGCGGCGAGATAGGCTGGCCCCTCCCGGGCCGGTCCTCGCCGCCCCCGTCGCCCTACCCTCTTCAAAGGGCTCGCCACGAGCCTATCTTCCTCTTCGGCCCGGGAAGCACCCTGCGGGCCGGTGCCCTCTCGCCTCGGAGCCTCATCTTGTCCAAGAAGCTGTATGTCGGCAACCTCACCTACAACGTCAACGAAACCGATCTGGAGGCGTTGTTCACCCCCTTCGGATCGGTGCAGAGCGCCCAGGTCATCATCGACCGGGAAACGCAACGCTCGAAGGGTTTCGCCTTCGTGGAGATGGGCACGGACGATGAGGCCCTGGCCGCCATCGACGGGCTCGACGGGCGTGATCATGATGGCCGCAACCTGACGGTCAACGAGGCCAAGCCCCGTGAGCCCCGCACCGGCGGCGGTGGCGGCTACGGCGGGGGTCGGAGCGGCGGCGGGGATCGTTACTGATCGGCCTCCAGGCCGGCAACGTCGAGGGCTCGCCGGTGCGAGCCCTCCACCTCGCTCGGGCATGCTTGACCCATCGCTTTCGGCCCCACCCCTCGATCGTTCGTGGCCTTGGCCGCCGATCCAACCTTCTCCCTCCAGGCTAGCGGACGAGTGAACACGCATCCCGACGACTCTCCTGCGGGGGCCGTTGAGCAGGCCGGGTTCGCCGCCGATCTGCCGCAAGCCTGTAACGCTATCCGCCGCTCCGGGACGAGCCCGCATGGTCATCCTCGACTTCCGTGAGCCGGCGAGCACCTGGACCCACCTCGCGGGGTTCCTGCTGGCCTTCCCCGGCACGTTCCTGCTCTGGCGACGTGCCGCAGGCGGCCCCGCAGGCAGGCGGGGGAGCCTGCTCGTCTTCGGCCTGGCCCTGGCCCTCTGCTACGGGGCCAGCACGCTCTACCACGGCCTGCGGATGTCAACCGAGCGGCTCGCCGCATTCGACCGCCTGGACCGCATCGGCATCTTCGTCCTGATCGCCGGAACCTATACCCCGCTGGCCTGGACCCTGCTGCGAGGCCGGTGGCGATGGGGCACGCTGGCCTCCGTCTGGCTGGTCGCCGCCGTCGCCTCGGCCCTGCTGGCGACCGGAGGCCCGTTCCCGCCGATGGTGACGACCGGTCTCTACCTGGGGATGGGGTGGGGCGCCGTGGCCTGCTACGCCCAGCTTGCCCGGGTGGTGTCGCACCGAGCCCTGCGGTCGCTCGTCGCGGGCGGACTGTGCTACAGCGTGGGGGCGGTCCTCAACCTGGTGCGCTGGCCGGCCCTCTGGCCGGGGACCTTCGGCGTCCACGACCTGTTCCACCTGTTCGTCCTGGCGGGCAGCCTGTTCCATTTTGAACTGATGCTCAAGGTCGTCGTCCCGTTCGGGCGGGGTCCCGACGGATCGCCGAGTCCCGGCGGGGGCGGCCACCAGGCTGGGCCGATAACCGAATAAGCGGCTGACGGCCTCTTCCCGAACGGGAGGCTTGAGGGCGATTGCGGCGGCGGCCAGTTGTTCGGGATGCACTTGCCCTGCAAGAGGGGCCGGAGGGAGAGCACCCTGGACCTCGACGAGACGATCCGCACAACGCCCACTCACGGATCATCGTCGGCAGGTCGGCTGGCCCCTGGAGTTGAGCGTCACCTCTTCGCCGGGGTTGATGTCCCGGATGCCCGAGATGCCCAAGGCTATGCCCGGGACCTGCGGACGACGGACTTCTCGAACGCCACGTCGTCGGGACTTCCACGCTACGAACGGCCCAGGGGTGGGGCCGCAGACGTGCGTTGGATATGATGGTCGGGAACTCGGCATGCCCACGGTCCGGCTGTGCCGCCCGAGATAAGGTATGGATGAATCGATGGCACCGCTGTCCCCCTGCAACGACGAACAGCGGCTCGAAGCGCTCCGACGCTACGGCATCCTCGACACCCCGGCCGAGGAGGCGTTCGACGGAATTGCCCGCCTGGCCGCCCAGGTCTGCCGTGCCCCGATCGCCGTCGTGAACTTCATCGACGAGGACCGCCAGTGGTTCAAGTCGGAGATCGGCCTGGGGGTGCGGGAGACCCCCCTGGACATCTCCATCTGCGCCCATGCCATCCTCCGGCCGGGCCTTTTCATCGTCCCGGACACCACGAAGGACGAGCGGTTCGCCCGCAACCCGCTGGTGGCGTCCGGGCCGCGCCTGCGGTTCTACGCCGGGGCGTTGCTGGAGACCTCGGACGGGCACGCCCTCGGGACGCTCTGCGTCCTCGATTTCGTCCCCAGGGACCTCGACGAGGCCCAGCGGGACGCCCTCTCGACGCTGGCCCGGCAGGTGATGGCCCAACTGGATCTGCGGCGGGAACTGGCGGCCCAGGCCCTCATCCGGGAGGAGCTACGGGAGGCCCGTGACGCCGCCCAGCGGGCCAACCGTGTCCTCGCCGAGAGCGAGGAGCGGCACCGCTGCATCGCCGAATTTGCCTCCGACTACGCCGTGAGCGGTCGCGTGGACGAGGACGGGCGGGTCGTCTTCGAGCACGCCACCGACGGACTGCCCAGGGTCACGGGGTACACCCTGGATGAGTTGAACGGGCGGGGCGGATGGGAGGCGCTCATCCATCCCGAGGACATCCCCGTCGTGCAGCGGACGCTGGGGCGCGCGGTTGCGGGCGAGCCCGCCGAGGGCGACGTCCGCATCGTCACCAAGGGCGGGGAGGCACGCTGGCTGCACTTCCTCGCCCGGGGTGTCCACGACCCGGGCCTGGGACGGGTCGCCCGTCTGTATGCGGCCGCTCAGGACATCACCGAGCGGAAGCGGGCCGAGGGGACTCTGCGGTTCCAGCACGAACTGACCAGGGCGATCACGGACAACGCCACGACGGCCATCTTCATGATGGACGACCGCAGCCGGTGCATCTTCATGAACCCGGCGGCCGAGGCGATGACCGGGCATCCCTTCGCCGAGGCCGAGGGCCGGGTCCTGCACGACCTGATCCACCACACCCGCCCCGACGGCACCCCGTACCCGGTCTCCGAATGCCCGATCGACCGGGCCTTGCCCGAGCGATTCGAGGTCAAGGACCACGAGGACGTGTTCGTCCGCAAGGACGGCACGCTCTTCCCGCTCCTGTGCAACGCAAGGCCGATCCGGGACGGGGCGTCCCGGGCCGGGACGGTGATCGAGGTCCGGGACATCACCGAGCGGAAGCGATTCGAGGACGAGTTGAGGCTCGCCACGGACGAGGCCGAGGCCGCCAATCGGGCGAAGACGCAGTTCCTCGCCGTCCTCAGCCATGAGCTGCGGACCCCGCTGAACCCGATCCTGCTGGCGGTCTCTTCGATGCTCGAACGGACGCCCGAGCCCGAGGACCTCCACCAGACCCTGGAAATGATCCGCCAGAACGTCAACCTCCAGGCCCGCCTGATCGACGACCTGCTGGACGTGATGCGGATCGTCCGGGGCAAGATGCCCCTGCACTGGGCGGTCGCCGACTGCCACGAGGTCATCAGGCACGCCCTCCAGGTCTGCCAGAGCGAGGTCCTCGGCAAGGTCATCCGCCTCACGCTCGACCTGGCCGCCGTCGAGCACCACGTCAACGCCGACTCGGCCCGGCTCCAGCAGGTCTTCTGGAACCTGATCAAGAACGCCGTGAAGTTCTCGCCCGAGGGCGGCACGCTGACGATCCGCACCCGGAACGACGGGGATCGCCTGTTCGTCGAGTTCGCCGACACCGGCATCGGGATCGAGCCGGATGTCCTGCCCGCCATCTGGGACCCGTTCCAGCAGGGAGAGACGACCATCACCCGCAGGTTCGGCGGCCTGGGGCTTGGGCTGGCCATCTGCAAGGGGGTCGTCGAGGCCCACGGGGGCACGATCGACGCCGAGAGCGGCGGCAAGGGCCGGGGGACCACGTTCCGGGTCGTGCTCCGCACGCTGCCGGCCCCGGCGACCCAGGGCCACGGCAAGCCGACCGATCGCCTCCCCGCCCCGGCGGTCGCCATCATGCCCGCTGTCTCGCTGAAGATCCTGGTGGTGGAGGACGAGCCGGCGACCCAGCGACTCATGGCGAGGCTGCTCCGGGGCCTTGGGCACGAGGTCACGACGGCGGGCACGGTCGCCGAGGCGGCGAGATTGGCCGAGGCCGGGGACCACGGCCTGATCGTCAGCGACATCGGGCTTCCGGACGGAAGCGGGCTGGACCTCATGCGACGGGTCGTCGCCCTCCGGGGCCGGGTCCCCTCGATCGCCCTGACCGGCTACGGCATGGAGGAGGACATCGTGCGGAGCCGGGAGGCGGGGTTCACCGCCCACATGACCAAGCCGATCGACTTCACCAAGCTGGAGGCGATGATCCGCCAGGTGGCGGGGGGCGGTGGGAAGGGTCGACCCCCACCTCCCCGCGAACCCTGACGAGTCGTCCCGGAGGCGTTCCAGTGTTGCTCACCTGTGTCAACCCATCGGCGGGTCCGAGTTCCCGGCGATCGTCGAGACCGCGACCCAGGTGGACGACCCGGACGCCGCCGAGGTGTTCCATCGGGACGTGCTCGGGGTGGAGGGGATCGGCAAGGAGACGGGCCGTCACGTCTCCTTCCGGGTCGGCAGAGGCGTCTTCCTGGCCTTCGATCACGCCACCAGGCTCGGGGGCGGGAGGATGCCGCCGCACGGGCGGGAAGGCTCCGGCCCCCTCGTCCTGGGGGACGTGGAGGCGGCGCTCGACGAATTGCTCTTCAGAGGCGGCTCGCTCAACAGGAAGCTGCTGCGCGGACAGGTCGGCGAGCCGGAGGCGGAGGCAAATCCGTGATCGGGCGAGGCGGGAACAACAGCTTTGGGTCACCGTCTAGCGGCCCGCCTCCAAAAACGGCAGCGGTCGAGATCCAGAGGTGGGACTCTTCGGACGTACGTACGTGCGGCCGATCCTTTCCGGAGGCCCCAGATCACCGATCGATCCTCCCGCTGATCTCCTCGGTGGCGACGAACGCCCGCACCGCCTCGTCGCCGACGTCCTCCGTCCCTTCCGCCGCCAGCATGATCGAGTTCACAACCCGCCGCTTCGACTCGTCCGGGTCAAGGATCTCGGCCTTGTGGAGCACGCCCAGGGCGTTGCCTGAGCCCTCGACGACGACCTGCGCCATCACCGTATCGTCCCAGTACCGCCATGGCGGCGGTGGGAGAGCACGCCCCTTCACGGGAGGAACGAAGAATCGCCCGCCGAAGGCATCGCCGACGGACAGGCCCTCCAGCGAGAGCCGGGCTCGCCATAGTCGCTCCTCCTGATCGTGCGGCTCACGGGATCTCGCCATGATGCCCGATGCGATCAGCTTCGCTGGCACTTTCGCACCCCGGCCGTTGCGAGGAATTCACGATGCAGGCTCGCCCCGGAACTCAAGGCCGGCGAATTCGACGAGGCATTCCCTGGGAAGTGTGGGGGCGATGATCGTACCGTCGGGGGGGCGGACCCAGCCGCGGTCGATCACCAGGCCGATGATCAGCACGGCGTAGCCCTCGACGAAGCAGGCGTCGGCGTAGTCCCTGAGCTTCAGGGATTCCGTCATCATCGCTGGCAAATCCTTGTCCCGGCCTCGAAATGACGGCTGTACCTTTCGAAGTGTGGAGTCGATTGACCGATTGTCACCCTGCCCGACCCCCGTCGCGACCCCCATAACAAGCTCCACGACTTGACCGACATCGCGGTGATCACCGGCCTGCCTCGCGAGCGTGCCGGGGTTTGCGGGGCGCCAGCGGCTGATCCACGCGCACCGGGGGATCGAGAACGGGCTGCACGGCCGACGTGCTGGGACGCTGCGCGAGGATGCCAGCCGGGTGGGGCGGGGGCGGCGTCACAGGTGATGGCGGGCCCGAGGGACCTGATCATCGATCTCCGCCCCAGGTCAGGGAGGCCGAGTCTGGCGGCGGCGACCCGAGACCCCATGTGCCACCCCGAAAGGTCGGTCGAGATCCTCCCAGCCTCGGGATGAGAAGGGAACGGCCGTGTTGCGAGGAGATCGCAAGCTTGACAGGCGAGGGCTTTTATGGAAAAGTAGCCTTTCGAACTACGGAACCGAAGGTCCGAAGCCTCACGGGTGGACTGGCGGTCCTGCGATGGACGAGTCCCCCATGCGTCTGGCCCTGGCCCTGGCCGATGAGGCCAAGGCTCTCGGGGAAGTGCCTGTTGGGGCCGTCGTGATCAAGGATGGCCGTGTTCTTTCTCAAGCCTTTAATCTTCGCGAGACCCTGCACGACCCCACCGCGCACGCCGAATGCCTGGCCCTGAAGCTCGCCGGGCGAGCCCTGGGCACCTGGCGGCTCGACGGTTGCGAACTCTGGGTCACGCTCGAACCGTGTCCCATGTGCGCCGGGGCGATCGTGCAAGCCCGGATCGCCGAGGTGGTCTATGGGGCTGACGACCCCAAGGCCGGGGCCTGCACCAGCCTCTACCGGCTGGCCAGCGACCGCCGCCTGAACCATCGGGCGAGGGTCCGGGGCGGAGTCCTCGCCGAAGAGTGTGGAGCGATTCTCTCGGAGTTTTTCGCGGAAAGACGATCCCGGCCTCATGGCGGGACACCCTGACGGAGGGGTGACAGAGTGGTCGATTGTGCCGGTCTCGAAAACCGGTGTACCGAAAGGTACCGAGGGTTCGAATCCCTCCTCCTCCGCTTTCCAGGTCCGGCGGGACCTGCCGATGGATTTGAGACGAGGGCCGCGTCCCGGGACGCGGCCCTTGTCGTTTCTTGCCGCCGTTGAACACGCGGCGAGATCGCCGGGTCTGCACGCCTAACTCGCGCGTGGTCGCGGGAGTCTTGCGGCGAGGGGCAGAACGAAGGATTCTCCACGACGTCAAGTCGCGGAGGAATGGCGAGGGATTTGCTGCAAAAGAGCCACTTGGTCTCGTTGCGCCTGCGACAAGCTCTTGCGGTCGGGCGACCATCCGATGCGGATTAAAGGTGGCCGTGATGTCCCAGAGCCCGGTTGAGGAGGCCCTTCGCCAGAGCGAGGCGTTGTTCCGTTTGATCGTCGAGAGCGCCCAGGAATACGCGATTTTCTCGGCGGACCTCCGGGGACGGGTCACGAGCTGGAACGTGGGCGCGGGGCGATGCTTCGGGTACTCGGAAGAGGAGATCCTCGGCGTCCCCATGTCCGTGATCTTCACCCCGGAAGACGTGGCCGAAGGGAGGCCCGAGGGTGAGATGCGGGTCGCCCTGACGACCGGACGTGCCCAGGACATGCGCTGGCATGTGCGCAAGGGCGGGCTGCGATTCTGGGCCGACGGGTATCTCATGCCGCTTCGCAACGACGGGGGCGAGGCCATCGGCTTCGTGAAGATCGTTCGCGACCGCACCGCCGAGAGGAAGGCCGAGGCCGAGGCCCATGCCAGCCACGAGCAATTTCGGCTGATGATCGAGAGCGCGTCCGACTATGTGATCTTCACCACCGACCTGCAGAACCGCATCACCACCTGGAACACGGGGGCCCAGCGAGTGCTCGGCTACGACGAGCGCGAGGCCGTGGGCCAGGACGCCCGGATCATCTTCACCCCCGAGGACCGTGCCCAGGGCAAGCCCGAGGAGGAGATCGAGGTCGCCCTGATCGACGGACGCGCCGAGAACGAGCGCTGGCATGTCCGCAGGGACGGGTCCCGATTCTGGGGCAGCGGCATGATGATGCTGCTCAAGGACGACCAGGGCGAGACCACCGGCTTCGTGAAGATCTTCCGCGACATGACCGCACAGAAGATTGCCGACGCCCAGCGCGATCAGCTCCTCCGGGTCGTCGAGACCGAACGCGGCCAGCTCCAGGAGGTGTTCCAGAATTCGCCGTCGTTCATGGTCGTCCTGCGCGGGCCTGACCACGTG
>JANOBY010000230.1:0-6458 GCA_031411935.1 Planctomycetales bacterium
ACGTTTGAGCCCGCGGCTTGGATTGCGAGCCCGCGGCGTTCGCTGCTGCGCGGTGATCGTCGGAGCGAGACCCAAGACAGGCCGAGACCGGGGTCGATTGCGATCGATCCAGGGCCACTCAACCCAAGTCGATCCCTCCCCGCGACGACCGATGACCACGAGCAACCAGAGTGCCGAACACTATTGGAACGTCCCCTTTCCCCTTCCAAAAGTAGAATGTCCCCTTTCCCTTAGAATGTCCCTTTCCCTTCTTTTGTCCCCTTTCCCTTCTTTCCCTTTCCTCCCCTTTCCCTTTCCCTCTTTCCCCTTCCTCTAGAACGTCCCCTTTCCCCTTCCTCGGCGGCCGAGGGTCGGATGTTGCAAAAACGCAACATCGAGGGCCGGGCCTGGACCGGATGACGCTCTTGCCGCACACTGACTGCGCCGTGCGCCGCGAGGGCCACGGCTCCCCCCTGCGTGACCCCGACGCGGTTGCCGCATGCGACGGTTCCGTCTTACCACCCTGATGGCGATCGTGGCCCTGGCGGCCCTGGCGCTAGCGTTGCGCCTGGAGAGAATCCGGGGGGAGACCCGCCTGGCGCAGGAGCAGGCGGAACGGGCGGAGGAGCGTGTCGCCCTTTGGCGGGCGCTGATGCCCTCGCCGCAGCCAGGCAGCTGGTCCCCGGCAGGGCCCAGCCCCTTCCGCCTGATTTACCGGGGGGCGTCCCCCACGATGGAGGGACGCCCCGGGGCCCCCCACGCCGCCGTCGAGGCGCACCGGGCGAACGAGATGCGCTGCCGCTTGCAGGCGGCCGCGGCGAGGGAGAAGGCGGCCACGGCCGAGGCGCAGGCCCGGTACTTCGACGAGCTGGCGCGGAAATACGGGCGGGCCGCCGTGGAGCCGTGGCTGCCGGTGCCGCCCGACCCGCCCATGCCCGAATAGCGTAAGTGGTCGATCAAGAATGGGTGCATCCAGATAAGACTCAGTCCAAGAACCTCCGAAATGCCTCGATGACCTCCACCCGGGTGAAATAGTTCGTGTGGTGGATCTCGCCGTTGGTCGCGAAGTGCTGGATGCGGTCGGCGGGGAGGCCCTGGCCCTTGTAGATCTCGATTGTGGAGCGGTTGTCCACCACGAGGTCGTTCTCGGCGTCGAAGATTCGGTCCGCCCCCCATTGCGAGGTGTGCAGGGCGGGGTGCTGGAAGTTTTTCCAGAACCTCCAGCCGGCGCTCTCCATCTGGAAATCCGACCGGACGGCGAAGTAGTCGGGCAGGGGAGCGGTTCCCGAGTGGAGACGGTCGAGCTCTCCGTGGTGGCCGACCCTGGACATCCCGCCGAGGCCGGGGATCGTGGCGAAGAAGAGGTCCGAGAGGTCGGTCCGGGCGAGGGCCCCCGTGACGGTCTGGAAGACCTGGAGCAGGGCCACGGCCACCATCGTGAACGGCAGGAAGACCGAAGCCGCCGCGCCGGCCATCTTGAGGTGTGCCCCGACCGTGGTGAAGAGGTCGAACGCCTCGCGAAGCCTTGGCGGAGAGGCCAGGCTCGTGCCCCCCAGGGGGGACGAGACGAAGATCACGCGGCGGGGGCCGACGCTCATCCCCGCGAAGGCTTCGAGCCACCATCGCGCGACGAGCCCGCCCCGGCTGTGGGCGATCACGTCCACGGGGCTCTTCACGCTCCCGAACAGGCGGGCGAGGTCCAGGCCGTTCAGCACGGGGCTCACCGACAGGGTGGGATGGTCGAACGAAAGGATGTGCTCGTACCGGGACGCGGCCCAGGCGAAGAAATGGGCCTGGCTCTCGATCGAGGCAAGCTGATCGGCGATCGCGTCGCCCGAGCTGAACGTCCCGTGCAGGAGGAGCAAAATTCCGCCTGGCTTTCCGACCGAATCTTCCACCGGGGGGACCGCCCGGATCGGGTGCAGACGGCCATCGACGGGGCTCCAGCGGCGAAGCCCCTGGTTCGGGTTGAGCCGACCGTCCCAGGCTTCCAGACGCGCGAGGATCTGGTTCGGCGCGAGGATCTCGTTGGGGATCTCGACCAGCGAGGTGCTCTCGGGGGAAGTCTCAGGCCCATCGGCCGCAGCGGGGTCGCTCGTCGAGTCCTGCCACCGCAGGAGGCCATGGCCGTGGTTCACCAGGGACAGACCCCGGGGGGCCCGGTCGATTTCCGCCAACTCGGGGGCCGCCCGGAGGCCGAGGACCGTTTTTGCATCCTGGACCGATTCTCGGGCCGCGCGCACGAACTCGCGGCGATCGACTTGCGCAGGGGAGGGCGGACGCATGTGGGGGCTCCGTTCGCGACGGGCTGCGGGGTTTTCCCAAAACTATCGCGACGTGCCGGGGCTCCGATCAGCCTGGATGATTATCGGCATGCCTTGGCGAGGGGTGGCGGCGTAGGCTAGGATCTCGGAGAGAGATCCCGGAAGAAGGAGCCTGAACGTGTCCGAGCCGAACTCCGTGCCCGAGTCCTCGACCTCGAATCCGATGCGCAACCCGAGCTACCCCCAGCGCGTGCACATCCGCGAACGTGCCCAGTGGCAGGCCGTGCTCAAGACGTGGGACGACCGCATCGCCGAAGCGATCGCCTCGGCCAAAGGGTCGGCGGAGGCCAACGGGAAGTTGATCGCCCAGATGGCCGGCGCTCGCGACCAGATCGGCGAGGCCGTGAAGCGCCTGCCCATGGAAGTGAGTGAGATGTACGAGGAGGATAAGCACCGGCTCGAGAACGCCGTGGAGTCGCTCGAACGCCTGTTCGCCCGGGGCAAGCAAGAGGGAATTCTGGCCTGAAAGCGGCGAGCGTCAAGCACTCTCTCGCTGGAAGTGGATCTCGTGCAGACGCCGGTAGAGGACCGAGGTCTTGCGGAGCTCGGCGTCCGTGCCCACCGCCTCGACCTTGCCCGCGTTCATGAGAACGATCCGGTCGGCGAATTGCAGAGAGCCGAGGCTGTGCGTGATCAGGAAGGTCGTGCGGCCGCGGGAGAACTCCTCGATCGCCTTGCGGATGAGGGCCTCGTCCTGGATGTCCACGGCGCTGGTGGCCTCGTCCAGGATCAGGATCGCCGGGTCGCGCAGCATGGCCCGCGCCAGCGCGATCCTCTGCCTCTGCCCGCCCGAGAGCGACATCCCGCGCTCGCCGATCACGGTGTCGTAGCCCTGAGGGAGGTTCGCGATGAACGTGTGGGCATAGGCCCGCCGGGCCACGGCCTCGATCCCTTCGCGGTCGGCGTGGCGATTGCCGTAGGCGATGTTGTCGGCGATCGTCCCCTCGAAGAGGATCGTCTCCTGGGTCACATAGGCGATCTGCGTGCGGAGGCTGCGGATCTGCACGTCGCGCAGGTCGTTGCCGTCGATGCGGATCGAGCCCGATTGAACGTCCCAGAACCGGGGCAGGAGGTTCATGAGCGTGCTCTTGCCGCAGCCGTTGGGGCCGACCAGGGCGATGGTCTCCCCGTGGTGGATCGTGAGGGTGAGGCCCCGGAGGACCGGCTCGCGGCCGTCGTAGGCAAATCCCACGTCCTCGAAGTCGATGCGCAGCTGATGCCGGGGCAGGCGGGGCACGCCGGGCCTGTCCTTCACGGTGGGCGTGCGGTCCATGAGCCCGCAGATGCGGTCGGACGCGGCGGCGGCCCTCTGGAGCTTGGAGTGCACGTTGGCCAGCTTGCGGATCGGGTCGGCCATGCCGGCGAGGAACCCGTACAGGGTGAGCAGGTCCTCGATCTCCATCATCCGGTCGGCGAGCTGGAGCTTGAATAGCCCCAGGTTCAGGAACATGGTCTTGCACAGGACGAGGTACGACCCCGAGAGCAGGGCGATGACCACCGTGGTTAGCGCGAGGAATTCGAGGATCGGGTCGCTCATGGCGTCGATCTTGGCCACGCGGATGCTCTTGCGGTAGAGGCTCTTCGTCTCCTGGAAGAACCGCCGGCGCTCGTAGCGTTCCATGGTCGAGGCCTTGACCACCTTGATCCCCTGGAAGGTCTCCTGGAGGATCTTGAAGATGTTCGACATGCTCTCGAGCGAGCGCCTCATGGCGCGCTTCATGATCTTGCCCGCACGCATGGTGCAGTACGCCGAGACCGGCACGAGCACCAGCGCCAGGCACGTGAGCCGCCAGTTGAACCACAGGGCCCCGCCCAGGAAGAACAGGATGCGCAGGGGCTCGCGCACGACCTTGCTGAACACGGTGTTGAAGCCCTGGGCCACCGAGTCCATGTCGTTGGTGAACCGTGCCATGAGCTCGGCCGAGCCCTGGTCGCTGAACGAGGCCAGGTCCAGCGCCATGGTTCGGCGGAAGAACAGGTTGCGGATGTCGAACAGGCTCAGCTGCGTGATGTCGGCGACCAGGACCTCCTGCGCGAACTGGAACACGCCCTTTACGGCCACGCTCGCCATGACGAGACCGATCAGCACGAGCAGGGTCCGGAAGCCATCATTCGGCAAATAGCGGCGGACGACCGGCTGGAGCATCTTGTAGCGGCCGAGCCAGGTCTCGTCCTTCGCCTGGTCGCGGGCGAGATTGGCCCGCCTCTGGCTGAAGCCTGCGCGGTCGTTGGAGCGCACGAGCCGCACCGTGGCCTTGGAAAGCTCGTCGCACCGGGCCTCGGCCAGCGCATGAACGCGCCTGGCGGCGACCATCTCGGGGCCCTCGGCGTTTCTCGCCTGGAGGGCCACGGCGTCGGCGGGGAGGACCAGGCGGTCGGTCGCGGCGCGCAGGGCCTCGGTCGCGGCCTGATATTCGGCGAGCAGGACCTTGTGCCCGGCGGGGCCTTGCTCGTCCCAGCGTTCGACCTCTTCCATCGCCTCGAGCCGGGCCTGCCGGACCGAGATCGAGAGCTCGGTCGTCTGGATCTGCTCGTCCACCCACATCTGGGCGTTCTGGCTGTAGAAGAGGATCTTCAACAGCGGATAGACCACGCCGATGTTCGCGAACCCCAGCCCCGCGACGACAATGGCGCAGGCCAGTGAGAACGCGAAGCGGACCCGGTAGGGCCAGGCGAAACGCGCGAGTCGGACGAAGTTTTTCATGATGGGGTCTGCGGCGGCCGTGCCGGGCGAACGAGCGAAACCGGAGCATCCATGCCACCCCCAGTCCTGAGACCGGAGGATCGGTTTCCAGGGTGGATTTACCAGGAATCCGCCGATCGGGCAAGGCGGGAAAATCGGCCCGGGCGCGGCCGGGCAATTGCGCTTGGCAAGCCCGGGGGTTCGCGATAGACTCCGCGACGCGACAGAGAATGGGCCCCGCCGTCACGGAGGACGGACAGTGAAGGCTTTGGCTTTGGTCGAAGCGCCGGATCATGTTTGCGGACGATACCGCGTGTCCGCCTTCGCCCCTGCGCTCGACGCGGCGGGCTGGTCGATCCGGGTCGAGGGGATCGCCTCGGGCTTCCTGGCAAGGATGGCCCAGCTCCGCGACGCGCGGCACTACGACGCGGTCCTGCTCCAGCGCAAGCTCCTGCCGGCCCTCCACCTGCACTGGCTGCGGCGCAACGCCAAGCGCTTGATCTTCGACTTCGACGACGCCGTCCTCTATCGCGACTCGTACGACCCTCGCGGGCCGAAGAGTCGCCGCCGCGCCTCCCGATTCGGGAGGACCGCCCGCGCGGCCGACCTCGTGATCGCGGGCAACAGCTTTCTCGCCGATTGCGCCACGATCCACGGGGCGCCCGGCGACCGCGTGAGGGTGATCCCCACCTGCATCGCGACCGATCGCTACTCGCCCCGCGCCACCGCCACGGCGAGCGACTCGATCCTCAGGCTCGTCTGGATCGGCTCGTCGAGCACGTTGCAGGGGATCGAGATCCAGCGATCGATGCTCGAACGGCTCGGACGCGAGTTCGGAAACCTCCGCCTGCGGCTGATCTCGGACCGGTTCCCCCGATTCGACCCGCTGGGCGTGGAGGCCGTCGCATGGAGCGACGCGGGCGAGGCCTCCGCGATCGCCGGGGCCGACATCGGCATCAGCTGGATGCCCGACGACCTCTGGAGCCGCGGCAAGTGTGGCCTCAAGGTCCTTCAATATGGCGCCGCCGGCCTGCCCACGATCGCCAACCCCGTGGGGGTGCACGGCGAGATCCTCCGCGACGGCAAGACGGGCCTGCTGGCCACGACCGAGGACGAATGGGTGGGCGCCATCGGGAAGCTCGTGAACGATCGCGATCTCCGGCACCGGATGGGCCAGGCGGCGCGCGATCGCGTGGTCTCGTCCTATTCGGTTCCGGCCTGGTCCGGGCGGTTCGTCTCCGCGATCGCCGGGGCCCATTCGGGAGCGATCCCCGCGCCTCTGAGCCCCAGGATCCAACCGGCCGAGGCTGGGAAAGCAGGTCGGCGATGATCCGTCACGCCTCGCGGCGAAGCCATCAAAATCCCCGGCCCGAGCCCCTGTTCCGGGCCCCGGCCTGGTCGTGGATCCGCTCGGGCGAGGTGCGATGGTGGGTCCGGCCCGAGTGGAGCCAGGCGCTCATCGGCCCTCAGGG
>JANOBY010000231.1:0-4193 GCA_031411935.1 Planctomycetales bacterium
TCAACCCCGATCGCCCTGACCGTGTCGAGCCGCGGGTTCGGAAGCGGCGGCCGAAGCAGTACCCGTTGATGAAGAAACCGCGATCAGAATTGCGCAACCACTTGATGAATCAAGGAGTTAGTGCTTAGCTTAATGCCATTCTAGAATGTCCCCTTTTCCTCCTTCCCAAGGAAAAAGTAGAATGTCCCCTTTTCCTCCTTCCCTTTTCCTCCTTTTCCTCCGAAGGATCGGCGGCTCCCGGGCGCTGGGCGGTCGTCGCCCGTCGTGATCCGCTGATACGAGGCGGGCAACCGTCCGGGGAGGCCCCTGGGGCGTACCTGGCGTCTCGACTCGCCCGGGTCTCGCGGATAGGATGGCGTCATCTCCCCCCAAACGTCCCGCCCAGGTGCCCCATGCCCTCCCTCCTCATCGCCATGGCCCTCGTCGCCGCCGACCCCACCGATGCCGAGGTCAGGAAGGCCGTCGAGGCCTCGATCCTCTACATCCAGGAGGATGCCGTGGACTGGGTCCGCGTCATGAAGTGCGCCACCTGCCACCACGCGCCGATGGCGATCTGGACCCTCCAGGAGGCCAAGTCCAGGGGCTTCAGGGTCGACGAGGCGGCCCTCGCCGAGCTGGTCAAGTACGCCGCGGACGATCCCGTCTCGTCGGGCCTCCTGCCCAAGCCGGCGAAGGATGGAGAGGGGCCCGATCCCGACACGTTCGCCCTTTCCGCGACCTACGGGATGATCGCCTCCCGCGCCGTGCCCTCCCCGGGGGATGAGGCCAAGTCCTCCAGGGCGAAGCTGGCCGCGTACCTGGGGGCGATGCAGAAGCCGGACGGCTCGTGGGAGCTCGCCGGCGGCAGGCCTCCGATCCTGGAGGGCCCCGAGGTGGCGACGCTGATGACGGTGCTGGCCCTGGGCGAGGTGGACGCGAAGGCGCGAGGGTGGCTCGACGGCCGGCCGGCCGGCAGCTTCCAGGCGCGGGCGCTCCGCCTGCTCGTCTCGGCCCGCTCGGGTGCCGACCCGAAGTCCTATGCGACGGAGGTCGAGGCGATCTTGAAGTTACAGAAGGAGGACGGGGGCTGGGGGCAGACGCCGGCCATGGCGAGCGACGCCTACGCGACCGGGCAGGCCCTCTACGTGCTCGCCGAGGCGGGGGTGAGTCGCGACCGGCCGGAGATCGGGCGGGCGCGGGGGTTCCTGGTCCGCACCCAGTCGGAGGAGGGGTCGTGGCCGATGGCCTCGCGCCCCACCAACGGCGGCGACGGGCCCGCCATGAACCTGCGGCCGATCACGTATGCGGCGACGGCATGGGCGACCCTCGGGCTGCTGCGGGCCTCCTGATCGCGCCCCGCTGCCGGGCGGCGTACCCTCCTCGTGCCGGGGGCGTTCAAGGAGCCCCACACGGGGACTTTTGGGTTATCTACCGACCCCGACCGGGGACGAGATCCTCTGGGCCTGCCCGGCGTGGCTTCGCTCGCCGGGCCTCCAGGGCATGCGGGCCGGCGACGCGGGCCTCGGGAGCCTGGCGCGCCCAAGCCGCCCTGAGGAGATGCCTGAACAATATGGGGGCCGCGTCAGCTCCCTCGACGCCGCGATGGACACCGTAACGGCTCGACTATGAATCGGCTTTCCACTTCGGTGGATCGGGGATCCCCGGTAGGGTGGGCGTCCCTGACCGTCCGTATCCCATCTTTTAGGTGGGCAGGGATGCCCGCCTTGCTTGAAGGCTTGCTGGTCCAGGCAGGGCCTCGCGCCCCTCGCGGGGGTTGCGTTCCAGGATCAGGTCATCGGCCGTGAGTGAGGGCGATTCGTCCTCGAGAGGAGCGAGGCCCCGCTCGCGCTTAGGACGAAGGATTTCGGTCGCGGCCGTCCGATGGGGAGAGGCGATCAAGATTTCCAGAAATGGGCTCACGTTCGCGGTCATGCGGCACCGGCTTGAGCCTTGTTGGGACTCAAGGACGCGGCGGATTCCAGGTCGGAGGCGCAGCGTATCCTGATCCTTCGCCTGCGGCCTGCCGATCTTCACGAGGAGGTGTTGACGTTTCTTTCGGATGACGGGTCGCCTTTCCCATGACCGGACCGCGACGTTTGCGGATCGCTGTTTTGCTGGTCGTGGCTCTCGGTGGCGTGGGCTGGGGCGTGGTGCGCGGAGTTCGCCCCGGGCCTCACAACCCGATCCTTCGGACCCTGGGCCCGGCCCCCAAGCTGCGGCGGCCCGATGCCGGGGTCGTGGCCTATCGGGACGCCCAGGAGGCCGACGTGCCGGCCCCCGAGGGGCCCGTCACCTATTCGGGGGCCGTGGCCTCGATCCTCCGCGAGAAGTGCCAGGATTGCCACCGCCCCGGGCAGGTCGCTCCGTTCTCCTTGCTGACTTACGACCAGGCGTATCGCTGGCGACGTGGCATCAAGGAGGTTGTGCTCGATCGCCGGATGCCGCCCTGGCATGCGGATCCTCGCCATGGGCATTTCGCCAACGATCGCGGGCTGTCGGCGGGGGATCGCCGCGCCCTGGTCGCGTGGGTCGATCAGGGGGCCCCGCTCGGCGATCCGGCCGGTGTGCCCGCGCCCCGGGTTTTTCCCGAGGGCTGGTCGATCGGCGAGCCCGACGTGGTGTTTTCGATGGACGAGCCCTTCACCGTGCCGGCCGAGGGCGTCCTGTCGTACCAGAAGTTCCGCGTGAAGACCCATTTCCCGCGCGACGTGTGGGTGCAGGCCCTGGAGGCCCGGCCCGGCGACCGCAAGGTGGTCCATCACGTGTGCGTGTTCCTGGAAGACAAGGTGGTCAAGGAAGACGGTCGCCTCGAACGCCCCGAGCTCGTGTGCTACGCCCCCGGGGACCGCCCCAGCGTGTTTCCCAAAGGCACCGCGAAGAAGATCCCCGCGGGCGCCACGCTGGTCTTCGAGCTCCACTACACGCCGATCGGCACGCCGAGGGCGGACCGGTCGTCGGTTGGCCTGATCTTTGCTCGTGATCCGGTCTCGCGGCGGGCGATCTCTAAAGGAATTGCTGCCAAGACGTTGCGGATCCCTCCGGGGGCCCGCAACCACGAGGTCCGGTCGTCGTTCACGTTCCCCTTCGAGGCCCGCCTCCTGAGCCTGTCGCCCCACATGCACCTGCGAGGACGCGACTTCGTCTATCGGGCCACGTTCCCCGACGGCCATTCCGAGGTCTTGCTCTCGATCCCCGCGTATGATTTCGCCTGGCAGAGCGTGTACCGCCTCGCCGAGCCCCGCACTCTGCCCGCCGGCACGCGGATCGACTGCCTGGCGCACTTTGACAACTCGGCCGACAACCCGAACAATCCCGATCCCAAGGCGGAAGTGGTCTGGGGCGATCAGACCTGGGATGAGATGATGATCGGGTACATCGATTACGATGTGGCCGAGCCGACCGTGATCGCCGATCGCCCGGACTCTCGCCGCCGCTAATTCCCGATCCCCGACGACCGAAGAGAAGAGAGGAGCCCCGCCATGAGCCTGGATTCGCACGATCACGATCACGATCACGACCATGAGAACGAGGACGAGTTCGACGACGAGGAGGGCGGGATCGAGGTCAACATCGACCCTCGCGACGACAGGCTCGAGGCCCTGGGCATCCCCCGCGAGGAGTTCGAGGAGGCCCTGCTCGACGCGCTCGACGCCTACAACGACGAGATCGACGCCGAGACCGGCGACGCCTCCAAGCCCCTGGAAGAGGTCATGCTGACCATCCAGGGCAACAAGCACCGCCTGGGCGACCTGGCCGACATCACGATCGGCAGCGAAGACGACGAGGACGAAGCCGAGATCGAGTGAGCCCGACCCGGCTCGGCCCGGCCCCCTCACCGGGGGTCGGGCCAGGATCCGAACCCCAAGGATGGGGACCCTCCGCATGACCACGAACACGCGATCCCTGGTCCTGGCCGCGATCCTCGTCGCCTCGGCGGGCGTGAGGCTCTATCGCCTGGACGCCCCGATGGCCGACTCGCTCCTGGCCAAGCAGGCCTACGTGGCGAACCGCGCCCGCAGCATCGCCCTCCCGCCGATGAACCCCCTGCGCAGCTCGCTGGACTTCCTCGACGCCGACGGCCGTCGCATGAGCTTCACCGACGAGATCCCGCTCTATCACTCGCTCCTGGCCCTCGGCTATCGCCTGTTCGGCGAGCGCGACCGGGTGGGCCACGTGCTGAGCTTGCTGGGCTCGCTGGTGGCGATCGCGCTGGT
>JANOBY010000232.1:0-15040 GCA_031411935.1 Planctomycetales bacterium
GCACGCGAACGGGGCCTCCGGTGTCCACCACTTCCATCCCACGCACCAGGCCGTCGGTCGAGCCCAGGGCCACGCAGCGGACGCGGTTCGCGCCGAGGTGCTGCTGGACCTCGCCGGTCAGGCGGATGGACACGCCCTTGAGCTCCGAGGTGACCGTCAGCGCGTTGTAGATCTCGGGGAGATGGCCATCGCTGAACTCGGCGTCGAACGTCGAGCCGATCACCTGGGCGATTCTTCCGGTTGCGGTCGCGGTTGCCATGATGGGCCTGCCTCAAACGATGGCTAAGGTCTCGGGAATGATATCGGGCCGATGAGTCGTGTGTGTTTGCTGGATCAATCCAGGGCCGCGGCACCGCCGATGATCTCGGCAAGCTCGCGGGTGATCTGCGCCTGGCGGGCGCGGTTGTAGAGCATGGTGAGCGACTTGACCATGTCGTCGGCGTTCTCGGTGGCACCCCGCATGGCAACCATGCGCGAGATCTGCTCGGAGACCGCCGCGTCCAGGAAGCACTTGAAGAGCCGCACCTTGAACGAGACCGGCACGATCTCCGACAGGATGCTCTCGGCGTCGGGCAGGAATTCGTAGGGGACCCGCTCGGTTGCCCTCGCGTTCGCGGCGGGGGCGGCTTCGGTGGACACGTCGGCCGCCGTCATGGGCAGGAGCGTCTCGACCACAGCAACCTGCCGGGAACTTGAGACGAACTTCGTGTAGGCCACATCCAGCCGGTCGATCTCGCCACGAGTGTAGAGATCGATGTACTGGTTGGCGATCGCCTCGACCTCGGCGAACTGAGGACGATCCTCAAAGTTCGTGTAGGTCGACTCGGCGCGGAAGCCCCGGAACCGGGCGTAGGCGATGCCCCGCTTGCCGGCGATGTCGTAGGTCATCCCCTGGCCTTCGGTGGCGGCCGTCTGGGAGGCGTTCACCGCAGCCCGCAAGACGTTGCCGTTGTACCCGCCGGCGAGCCCGCGATTGCTGGAGAGGACCAGCAGACGGACGTTCTTCACCGGGTCGTGCACCGTGAGCAGGGGATGGGCGACCGAGGCGCCCGTGGCTCCCAGGTCGGCCACGATCTCCGCGATCTTGCGGGTGTAGGCTTCGGCCTCGGTCGCGCGGTCGAAGGCCTTCTTGAAACGCGCGGTCGCGATCAATTCCATCGTCCGCGTGATCTTGCGGATGTTCTGAACCGACTTGCGTCGTTTGATGATCGCGCGAGCCTTGGCCATCTGTCTTGCCTTTGCGTAGGTCCCAGGCGGAGGGCCGGTGCTTGCGATCGGCAAGACCCCGAGACCCATCCGCCTCGTTCGTTCAGGGGAAGCAACCCATGGTCACGCGTTCGATCAGGCGCCCGCCCCGGCGAGGGCGGAGGTGGCGGCCTTGGTCGTCGAGCGGAAGCGGGCCTTGAACTCGGTCAGGGCCGCCTTGAGCCCGGCCACGACCGGGTCGCTCATCTTCTTCTCCTTGATCAGCTGATCCCGGAGCGACGACTTCTCGACCGCGATGAACCGGAGGAATTCCTGCTCGAAGCGGGGAACTTCCTTGACCGGGACCTCGTCCAGATAGCCCTCGGTGCCCGCGTAAAGGCTCATGACCTGGTCGGCGAAGTTCAGCGGCTGGTACTGGGGCTGCTTGAGCAGCTCGACCATCCGGTAGCCGCGATCCAGCTGCTGCTGGGTGGCTTTGTCGAGCTCGGTCCCGAGCTGGGCGAACGCCTCGAGCTCGCGGAAGGCCGCGAGGTCGAGCCGAAGTCCACCCGCCACCTTCTTCATGGCGCCAGTCTGGGCCTTGCCGCCCACGCGGGAGACCGAGATTCCCACGTCCACGGCCGGTCGCACGCCGGCGAAGAAGAGGTCGGGCTGGAGGTAGATCTGGCCATCGGTGATCGAGATCACGTTGGTGGGGATGTACGCCGACACTTCACCTTCGAGCGTCTCGATCAGGGGGAGGGCGGTCAACGACCCACCCGAGGTGGTCGTCTTGGCGATCTTGTGACCGGTCGGGAAGCTCTCCTTGAGGTCGTGCTTGGCCTCTTCCTCGCCCGGAACGCCGAGATAAACCTTCCCGTTCACGCCCCAGGACTCGGTCACATCTTCCTTATCCACGGGAGCATGATCGGGCACGATCACGTACTTGTTGGCGAGCTTGGCCGAGCGTTCGAGCAGGCGGGAGTGCGCGTAGAACACGTCGCCCGGGTAGGCCTCGCGGCCCGGGGGGCGTCGGAGCAGGAGCGAGAGTTCGCGATAGGCGACGGCCTGCTTCGAGAGGTCGTCGTAAACGCAGAGCGTGGCCCCGCCCTTCTCATACATGAAGTACTCGGCCATCGCCGTTCCGGCATAGGGAGCGAGATACTGGAGCGAGGCGGGATCGCTGGCACCGGCGGCGACCACGATCGTGTAGTCCATCGCGCCATTCTTGCGGAGAACTTCCACCAGGGCCGCGGTCGTGGACTCCTTCTGGGCGATCGCCACGTACACGCAGATCACGCCCGTGCCCTTCTGATTCAGAATGGCATCGATGGCGATGGCGGTCTTGCCCGTCTTGCGGTCGCCGATGATCAGCTGACGCTGGCCTCGGCCGATCGGCGTCATGGCATCGATGGCCTTGATGCCGGTCTGCATGGGCTCGTCCACCGGCTGCCGTCCGGCGATCCCTGGAGCGGTCGATTCGACGAGGCGGGAGTGCGGGGTCACCAGGGGGCCGCGATTGTCGATCGGCTCACCAAGGGGATTCACCACGCGGCCGACCAGCGCCTCGCCGACCGGCACGCGGAGCAGTTCGCCCATCGCCGTGACGGTTTCGCCTTCATGGATGGAGGTGTAGTCGCCCAGGATGATCACGCCGACGGAAGCTTCTTCCAGGTTGAAGGCCAGACCCTTCACTCCGTTGGGGAAACTGACCATCTCGCCGGTCATCACGCCCGAGAGGCCGTGCACGCGGGCGATGCCGTCGCCGACCTCGAGCACGCGGCCGACCTCGGTGCGGGTCACCTCGGAATCGAACTGCTCGATCTCGCGCTGGAGGACCGATGTGATTTCGTCGGCTCGAAATTTCATGACTTCCTCGTTGAGCAAGATCTGAGGGATATCAACGATCGGAAACGCGAAGGACGCGTTCCCAGGTCTGTGGCGAATGTCAAAGCTGCGTATCAACCATCGCGCGGGCCTGTCCCGCGATCAGGCGACTTCTCATGAGCCGGAGCTTGGTCCGAATCGAAGCGTCGTAAAGGTCGTCGCCCACCTGGATGACCAGCCCGCCGATGAGCGACGGGTCGACCTGGTACGACAGGATCGGAGTGGCCCCGATCATCCTGGCGACCTTGTCGTGGATCGCCGCCTTCTGCGAGTCGTCAAGCTCCACGGCCGACTGGATCGTGACCGGCTTGCGATTCTGCTTCCTGTCCCAGATCGCCCGGGCTTCGCTTGAGACGGCCTGCAGGAGGCCAAGCCGTCCGTGAGCGTTGAGCACCTGAAGGAAGCGAACCACGGTCGCGGAGGCGCGACCCCCGAGGCCTTCTTCCAGGACCTTGGCCTTGGACTCGGCCGGGACCGAGGTGGAGCCAAGGTACGAGTACAGCCGCCGATCCAGCACGCGGAGGTCGCGGTCGATCTCCTCGAGTTCGCCCACGATGGATTCGACTTCGTTGGACTTGGCGGCCACGTTCACGATCGCTTCGGCGTAAGAGCGGGCGACCTGTAAGGACTTGTCGTCGAAGACGGTCTCGGTCACGTCCGGGGCGGTCGTGCTCATGCGTGCTGCCCTTCCTGACCGTTGGTCATGGCGGGGAGTTCGCCCACGGCGGCATCGACGAGGCGGCGATGGTCGTCGCCCGTCATCTGCTTGGAGAGCACCTTGCCGGCGACCGAAACGGCCAGGTCGGCGGTCTTGGACCAGATCTCGTTCAAGGCCTGATTCTTCGCCGTGCCGATCTCACGCTCGGCCCGCTCGCGAGCGGCCTCGGCCTCGCTCTGGGCCTTCTGGACGATGGTCTGGGCATTGATGTCGGCCTGACGGCGGGCCTCGTCGAGCATCTGGCGAACCTGCTCGGCGGCGGTGTCCATCTGCTTCTTGTGTTCGATCAGGAGCCGGGCGCTCTCGGCGCGGGCTTCGTCGGCGAGCCTCAGGGTCTCTTCCTGCTTACGCTCGCGTTCGGCCAGGGCTTCCGAGAGCGGACCCCAGGCGAACTTCCACAGGATGGCGAGGAGTACGAGGAAGACGATGACCGTGGTGATCGCCAGGGAAGGCTTGAATTCAAGGATATTCGGTTCGGCGTGGGCGGCTTCACCTCCAGCGCCATGTTCGCCGGTCGTCCCGTGATCGGCCGCGGAGGCCGCGCCATGGGTTTCCTGGCCCGCGTGCACATCCTGAGTCAGGGCGAGCGACGGGCGGGCAAAGAGGGCGAGGGCCAGGACCAGGAGGCCAGACGCGAGGATCGAGGGCCGTTGCATCGCGGTGTCCCTGCAATGATCGGTGGACGGGTGGCGCGGCGGATCCGACAGGATCGGTCTCCGCCGCGTTACCCAGGGGTCGTCGGTGACGAGATCAATACGCGGTCTGGAGGATGATGATGATCAGGGCGAAGAACGTGACACCCTCGATCAGGGCCGCCGCGATGATCATGGAGGTGTTGATCTGGCCGGCGACCTCGGGCTGACGGGCCATGCTCTCGACCGAGGCCTTGGCGATCATGCCGATGCCCATCGCGGCACCCATGATGACCAGGCCCGCACCGAAGGCGCGGAGGTCGGAGAAGGGGTACTTCACGGAGCTGGCGTAAGCCGTCCGGGCGGCCTCGGCCGGGGTTGGCGCCTGCGCCTTGACGGGCGTGGAGGCGACGAACATGAGGCCCAGGGCGAGGGCGGCGATCTTGACGAATTTCATCGGACGGTCAACTCCTGAATTTGCCCGAAAACCGGGGCACAGGGGGTGGTGGGACGGCCGCGTCCCGCGAAGGTGTCAAAAGACGCTCAAACTTTCGATCGCCGGAGAAATCCGGCTGGAGATTGGTTTGAGCAGGCTACCAGGATCGAGTCGAGATTCCAGGGATCAGTGCGGATGGGCCGCCGATCCGATAAACAGAGCTGCCAGGAACGTGAAGATATAGGCCTGAAGGAAGGCCACGAAAAGCTCGAGCATGCTGATCGCCACGCTCCCCACGATGCTCGCGGGCGTGACGAGGTAAGTCATGATCCCTGCGGCCTGAGCCACGAAGCCCAGGATCACAGCCAGGACGATATGACCGGCAAGCATGTTGGCGAAGAGTCGTACGCTCAGCACGATGTGGCGGATGAACAGCCCCGCGATCTCGATCACGAACATCATGCCCCACAAGGGGGGCTTGAGGAGCTTGGGCACGTCCATCTTCGGCACGATTGTCACGAAATAGCCGGCCACGCCCATGGCCCTCATGCCCGCCGTGACCACGGCGATGAGCGTGAGCAGGGCGAGGACCGCCGTCACGCTGATGTTGCCCGTGGCCGACGCCCCGCCCGGGATCATCCCCAGCAGGTTGTTGAACAGGATGAAGAAGAAGAGCGTCCAGAGGAACGGCAGGAACAGGTCCGAGTCCCGCTTGCGGGTCAGCGTCGCGGCGCCCCCCGAGTGGACATCGGCACCAAACTCCCCCTCGTCCAGGGCCAGAGCCGACAGGCCTTCGTGGTGTTCCTTGTGGTGGTGGTCGCCCGGCTTGGCATGAGCGTCGTGGCCATGGTCGTGATGGTCGGCGTGCACCCCGTCGATCGCGGGCCGGGCAATCCCGTCGCGGATGAACATCACGATCGCTTCGAAGATGTTCATGAGACGGCCGCGAGTTACCGGACGCTTTGCTACATGACGCGCAAATGGCACGATTACGAGGATAATCAGGGTTGCTGCGATGACCTGCATCACCATGAAGCGACTGATCTGGAATCCCCACGCATTTGTCAGTGGGAGACGGATAAACGGTAGGTGGATCTCTTCGAACCCGGGAATCTCCAGGGTATTGTGATCGACCACGTGGGAGAGTGGGCTATCGTGTCCAGCGGCCATGAGCAGTGCCGTCCGAGGTCTTCGTGGTCGAAAAGGATATCCGGGGATCAATCCGACTTGCCTGTCCGCGAAATACGCAGGAGCTGCATCATCCCGACGACAAATCCGAGGATCGCGCCGGCAATCACTCCGACGGGGCGAAATATCCAGAAGCCGTCGAGCCACCACCCTGCGAGCGGAGGCAGTGAGAACTCAAGCGCCACGGTCGAAATTCGCGAGGCCCATTGCCACCCCGTAGCAACGGAGTCCCGCGACTCTGGCGAGTTCATCAAGTGGGTTCGAGTTCTCACTCATAGAGGAACATTGCACGACCTGACCAGAGTATTTAGCGGGGAAAGTGGTCCCTTGTCAACTCCCCAGATTTCGGTTCGAGAAATTTTTCACGAAGTCGCAAATGCCGCTGCGTACGGGGTTGGGCTGTTGGGGCCACGTCGCACGGCGGGCCCTTCAGCGATGCCCCTTGTGGCTCTTTCATCACAGGAACACGCGATTATGTCCAGGATCGACCATTTTGAGAGGTTTCAACTCTTGACACCGGTGGACGCTTTTGGTTAGTCTTCGTGTGCTCAAAAGATCGTCTAGAGAAGCCCGGTCGTGCTCGTGCGGGGCTGACTTTGATGGCTGTAACGACTTCTGTCTGGTTTGGATAAATCGGAAAGCGGCTTTCCTCTCGTGATCGGGGCGGACAAGCCGCTTTTTTGTTTCCAGGTCTGCGGGCGTGCTTCCATCGGGTCGAGGTCAGACTGGTTAGGGACGGGTTCCTCCGGGCTTACGACTGGCTTTTCGCAGTCCGCAAGGCATGGAGCTCTGTGGATCGGACCACTCACGGATGATCCTCGCGTTCCTTGCACGATCGACCCGCGATGCTTGCGGCTCGAGACGGAGTGTCCCGCATGACCGTCGAAACGCTCAAGGATTGCAATAAGAAAGCCCTGGCCCGCATGGCCAAGGATCAGGGAATTGCCGGCTGGCATGCCATGAGGAAGGATCAACTGATCCGGGCCCTCACGCCCGCCCCGCCTGCCCCGCGGAAGTCGAAGAAGGATGGTGGGGTGCCGGCGAAGGAAACGCCCGTCGTCGTGGCGGCAGCTCGCCCCGCCCGACCCGCGATCACCCCTCCGCCCCGGACGCTTGTGTCCTTGCCCCGCCCGGTCCGCTCCCTGGACCACGGCTGTAGCAAGGACCGCATCATCACCATGGTGCGGGATCCTTACTGGCTTCATGCCTACTGGGAGCTCAGCCGATCCACCCTGGGGCGGGCCCAGGCTGCCCTCGGGCAGGACTGGCATGCCGCCAAGCCCATCCTCCGGCTCATGGACGTCTCCAGCGAGGACACGACCAGTGCCAGTGAGCGGCACGTCCGCGACATCGAAATCCACGGCGGAGTCAATAACTGGTACATCGACGTCAATAACCCGCCTCGGTCCTTCCGGGTGGACATCGGCTACCTGTCGCGTCGCGGCAAGTTCTTCGTGCTTGCCCGATCCAACGTGGTGAGCACGCCTCGGGCCGGGGCGTCCGACGTCCTCGACCAGAACTGGTCGAGCGTGCAGAACGACTACCAGAAGATCTACCACCAGTCGGGTGGTTCGGCCTCCAACGGCCACGTGACCGACCTGCGGGAGATCTTCGAGGAAGTCCTGCGGCGTCCCATGCACAGCCTCTCGCTCCAGAGCCTGGGCACAGGGGCTTTGCCTCTGCTGGGGCGAGGGTTCCACTTCGAGATCGATGCCGAGCTGATCGTCTACGGTGCGACCGAGCCGAACGCGAAGGTGAGCCTGCAAGGCGAGCCCGTGCAGCTGCGGCCCGACGGGACGTTCACCGTTCGCTTCAGCCTGCCCGACTCCCGGCAGATCATCCCCGCCGTGGCCGCAAGCCCCGACGGGTCGGAGGAGCGGACGATTGTCCTGGCCGTCGAGCGTAACACGAAGGAGCTTGAGCCCATGATCCACGACGGAAACGAGCTCTGATCGAATCCGTTCCTGAAGCCAAGACGCCTCGACGGGTTCCCGAATCCGCCGAGGCGTTTTTGCGTTCAGGTCTAGAATGGAGAGGGGACACGGCGAAGATTCGGTCCGTGCCCTACCGGAACCCTGCGGTCTTCGCAGTCATCCTCGACCGAGACGAACGGTCCACCCTGGGAGAGCTCGACTTGAGCAAGGATATTGGCAAGCTCCTGGCCGGCTGGGACCATGACCCCGACGAGATCCAGGTCCGGATCATCGCCGGAGACGACGGCCTGGAGAAGCTCCAGATGCGCATCGACCTGGGCATCCTCCAGATGGAGATCTCGGGGCGTCCGGACGGGCAGAAGCCCGAGGGCGGCGAGTCGCTGCTCGACGTGCTGGAGATGCAGGCCCGGAAGATGGCCGTCGATGGGGAGGATTTCTCGCTCGACCCCGCCCAGTGCGCTTCGCTCATGCGGGAGGGCGTGCAGTATTACCACCGCTACATCGCGCTCTTCCATCTGGAGCGGTATGACCTGGTGGCACGCGATACGGCGAGGAATCTCCGCCTCTTCAGCTTTGTGGTCCGTCATGCCACCCGCCCTCGGGATCGCATCCAGTTCGATCAGTATCGCCCTTACGTGACCATGATGAATACGAGGGCCCGCGGCCTGGCCGCCCTGGAACGCAACGCTCATCGCGAGGCCCTGGCCCTGATCGACGAGGGCATCGAGGGCATCCGCGAGTTCCTCAACGACTACGAGCAGCAGGCCAGCGAGGGCGACTGCAAGGAGCTGGCGTTCCTCCTCTCCTGGCGCTCCCAGGTCGAGAAGGATCGCCCCGTGGGACCCCTCGACCGCCTCGAACAGCAGCTGGAAAGGGCCGTGGCCACCGAGGATTTCGAGGAGGCCGTCCGGGTACGCGACCAGATCCGACGTCTCAAAGATTCCACCAGCCCGGCCCCTTCGACCGCGATGGAATCCGACCATTCGGCTTGATCCGGCGGTGTCGGCGGGATATCCTCAAAGGGTCTGGTTTCGGCCGGATAACCTCTGCCATGTCCGCGTAGGAGCGATCATTTTGGCGAACCAACGTTAAACCCGTAGGGGGCCGATGTCCGGCCGCTCGGATTCGTCCAGACGGTCTCAGGCTCCCACTTGAACTGCGGGTTCCCAAAGTCGCTCTAGACGGCATTGCGGTGGAGGATTTACGACCCGCCTGGCCCTAACCGGTTTGGCGGGTCGCTCTCGTTTGGAGCCCGTATATGACGATCCGGCAGGCCAAACGGGCCATGAGAGGCGAGGTTGTCGCCCGGATCGCCCGGCTTGGTGCCGAGGAAAGGGCCGACCAGCAGAGGGCTCTCGACACCCTGATCGAGTCCCTGCCCGGATTCCATACGTCGCGGACCATGCTCCTGTATGTCTCGGCCTTCGCCGAAGAGATTGACACGACGGGAATGATCCGACGAGCCCTCGACGCGGGCAAACGGGTCGTTTGCCCTCGGGTCGATCGGGAGGCGAAGCGACTCAGGCTCCACGTCGTGGCCGATCCGGATCGAGAGCTGATGGCCGGGACCCTGGGCATCCCGGAGCCCGACTCCACCTTGCCGGAGGTCCATCCGCTTGAGGTCGACTGGGCCCTTGTGCCGGGGCTGGCGTTCGACATCCGGGGATATCGGCTGGGCCGAGGGGGGGGCTTTTATGATCGTCTGCTGCCCACGCTCCGGGATCAGGCCCCTCGCTGGGCCCTGGCATTCGATGTTCAATGGGTCGAAGCCGTCCCGATCGAGTCCCACGACCAGCCTCTGAGCGGGATTGCAACTCCCGCCCTCAGGGTGGACTGTGCGTCTTAAGGCGTTGAACCGGCTTCAACCCTCCTTCACGGTCACAGTTGGGGGCGTGGCGTACCCTCGGTACATGTCTTCAATCCATGAGGGTGCGACCTCGCCCGAGTGGAGGATCACCCGGTAACGGAAGGTAATGGACTCGCCCTCGGGCACGGTCGTATCGCCCGATTTGGCCTCGCCGAAGTCGTGCAGTCCAAACGGGTTAGCGGCGAAGAGTCCGTAATCTCGGACGTGCCAGGGGGTGGGATGCCCGAAGCTCTGGGGGTGATCCAGGATGCTGATTCCGGCCGTGACCCCGTCCACTGGGCCGGTGTAGTCGACCCACTTCGAGCGTTTGCCCCAGGTCTTCGTGTTCTCGAGCCCCTCGGCGTTGAGGATCCGGCCGCCCCCCTTGCGCCTGGCGTCCATGGTCGAGGCCACGCGGAGGGCGAAGGTCCCCTCCTTCGTATCTCCCAGCACGAGCGGCCCCTTCGAGGCGATCATCCGAACCTCGAAATCCAGGACTCGGGCCTCCCGGGTGCCGAAGATGCGGAGAATCCGCTCATCCTGGCAGACCTCCTTGCCATCGCTGCCCCGCCAGAGGTCCCGGGTGCGGACCACGGCCCCGGCCTGGCCGAGCGAGATCACCTCCCGGGAGGTCTCCTCGATCGTCCCGTGCCCCTTGATCTCGCTCCAGAAATCGACCCCGTTCACCTTGCCGTGCGTGAACCACAAGGACCGATGGTGGGGATGGTCGCGTTCCTCGTTCTCGCCGCTGGTCATGGGGTAAGAACGGGTCAGCCTCTCGCCGTTCGGCCCGAGTAGCGGGTAGAGGATCGGCTTCGGCCCGAGGTCGACCGCGTAGGTCGTGAACGGCTTGCCGCCGACCTGGATTTCGAGGTTCTTCCCGACCGGCTTGACCTGGACGGCGGTTGCAGGGCGATCGCCGATCGGGCCTTCGAGCGTGAACATGGTCTTTCCCGATGCGACCGTTGGAAGGAGCACCGCCAGCCGCTTCTGGCCGTCGGATTCGAGGATCTCCGCGTAGGTGTCGGTCGGCTTGCCCTGGGCGTCGATCAGTCGATAGGTGCCCCCGGCCATTTTCGCATCGATCGTGGTGAGGATCGGAGTTTCGCGGAACGCGGCTCCCGGATTGTCGATGAGGAGTTCGCTCTTGCCGGCCAACGCCGACGGGGTCCAGGCTCCGGCCGTCAGGGCCAGCCCCACCAGAAATCGGGCCGTGGTTCGAAGCATCGCGAGGCTCCCCGGGAGACGGTTTTCGGCAGAAAGAAGCCCCTGGAGAGGGGCCGAGGCCACGCCATTTCGTTATCCTACGAGCCCCCTGATCGAAGTGCCAGGGTGCGATTGCCCTCTCGAAAGTGAGACCTCATGCTCGCCGACGATTTGCAGGAGCTCATGGGCTCGGTCCTGATCCCTCTGGGCTGCTCCACCGAACCCGGCGACGAGATGCGCGAGCCGCCTCTGGAAGTGCTCAACTACTACACCCGGGGCGTGAAGCTCTCGGCGGTGCCAATCCTCGGCCGGGGGCTTAGCGTGGTGGCCGTGGTCCGCCAACCGATCGACGTGTCGATCCGCGACTATACTCGCCTGGTCGAGCGGTTGGCGAAGGTGATCAACACCCGGTTCCCGCCGATCCGGGGAGGCCGAGGGCTCACGCTGGGCTTCACCGCGGTGGTCACCACGCCCGAGCCCATTTTGCCCGAGGACGACGCGAGCCTGGACCTGGCCATGGCCTCGCCCGGGCTCCGCAATCGCGCGGTGCCCCTGGGAATTTTTCGTGTGAATCTCGGCCAGGAGGCGATCGCCTTCAGCCTCCGTCGCGGCCCCGGGAACCTCTTCCCCGAGCCCGAGGCGCTCGCCGATGCGTTTTCGGTCCGCCTGCGCCGGTTCGCGAAGCTGATCGATTGATCCGACTGGCAGGAGATCCCCCGCAAGTGGCTTCATTATCCCTCTGGAGACCCCCAGATTGGCTTCGTTTTGGGTTTGTTTTGGCTTCGTTTTGGGTTCGTTTTTCGGATTGTATGGCACCAAAAGTCCTCTCAATGTTCCTTAAAATGAGACTTAAGTCTATACGATATAAGAACATCAGGAAGAAAAGGTTTCGTGGCCTGGGCGGCCGACTTGGGTTCGTTCTGCAAATTCACGTTTTCGTGAGGCTCGACCTCCCTGGCGTTCGGCGGTCCCCGTGACGATCGTCCGAATTTGGATCGTTCTCGAAGGGTGAGCGGAGTCGCCGCGCCACGCCGATACTATCGGATCGCCGATTGCCCCCGATCATTTGGGGGCGGGTCGCTCCCCAGAATTCGACCTCAGCCCGTACGCGGTTGAGCGAGGCTGAAGGCTCGACCTGGCGGACCGGAGTTCTGGCCTGGACTACCGGCGAATTCCGAGGAGGAGCCTTAATCGGGGCACCCAACCCAATTTCGCTCGTTTCAGCGGAGCTGCTCGGCCAGCCCGATGATGATGCCCTCGGGGCCGCGCACGAAGCACAGCCGGTAGATGTCCTTGTACTGAGTGATCTCGCCGACGAGTTCGGCGCCATGGGTCCGCAGGTGGGCAACGACGTCGTCGACGTGGTGGACGGTGAACATGATGCGGCGTATTCCCAGCGTGTTGGCCGGGGCGTTTTCGGGCTCGGCTCTGACCGCAGGCGGCGTGTGGAACTTTGTCAGCTCCACCCGGCCGTGACCGTCCGGGGTCCGCATCAAGGCGATGTCGGCACGGACGCCATCGAGGCCGACGGTGCGGTCCACCCAGTTTCCCTCGACGGTCGTCTGGCCTTCCAGCTCCATCCCGAGTTCGGCGAAGAACGCCTTGGCGGCGTCGAGGTCGTTGACAACGATGAGAACGTTGTCCATCCGCTGAATCGTCATGGCTCGTCTCCGCATGGACCTCGGGACATTCACGCAGAGGTGCGATGTTTCTTTCGGGCCGGAGCGTTATCTCGCTCTGGACGAGTTCATGACGGTGACGGTGCCGCTCTCGAAGGAGCGAGTTGAAGACCGAGGACACGCGACGAACCCACGCAGCGAATCAGGCCGAGGTAGGCTCGGTCACGAGCCAGAGCATGTGCGGGAGGGCCTTGCGGTAGGGCGGGTCGTCGCGGGCGGATTCGAGACCGGCCGACACGCGGTCGGGCACGGTGAACTCCTCGGCGTGCACCATCCGGGGCAGGCGGCATTCGACTCCGCTGTGGAATTCGACCGCCACGTCCTCGTTGATTCGGGAGAGGCGGAAGGAGAGCTCGTTCGTCCCCTCCATCGCGGTGAGCGACACGCTCGACAGGACCGCCGGGTCGGCATGATCGTGGAGCTCCGACCAGAGGTTCACGGTCACGTCGCCGTTCGGCCCTTCGAACGTCGCGGTCAGCCGGTTCGGGGCGTCCAGCGAGCGTGTTTTCGGTTTCCAGCCGAGCTGGCCGGCCAGCCATCCGGCGAGCCACGCGGCCACACGAGGGGGGTGGTCGAGACGGGCCGCCTCGGCCACGATGGTCACGGCGGTCAGGTGCCTGAGCGTCTCCTCGCGACCGATGGGATCGAAGAACTGCGCGGTCAGCTCGCGCCAACGGGTCACGCCGAACCAGGCGAGGTCCCTCCCGAACGGGACGACCTTCGGGTCGAGGGCCACGGGGATGGACTCGGGCTGGGCGGTGGGGTCGGGCAGGTCGAGGATCACGCGGGTCGCCTCGGCGGCAAGCTCGTGGAACAGGGGCAGGGCGTCGCGAGGGTCGCCCACCCACCAGAGCACCAGCGGCAGGTCGGCCTCAAGCAACGGACGGACTGCGCCCGGGACCAGCTCGAAGCCCGCCGATCCCGCCCTCAGCAGGATCCGCTCGCTGCACACCTGCGGCATCCCGGGGGCGGGCAGGTGGCACATGGCCGAGATCTCGGCGGCGAGCTTGCGGCCGAGGGATTCGTCGCGACGGACGATGATCGCGCGGCAGGGATAACGCTCGACCACCGTGTCGAGGATTTCATCCGGCCGCGCAGGGCGAGCCCCCACGTCGATGACCACAAGGTTCGCCAGGGTCACGCGAGTGACCGAGGGGCTTTCCAGGTCGGGGCCGCCCTCGCGCTCGGCGGCGGGCCCCCAGAGGTCGGCCAGCGCCCCCTCAATTTTCGAGAGGTCCACCGGGATTCCCTGCCCACTCAAGAAAGCATCCGAGGCGGCTTCGGTCATAGGAGGACCTCGCGATGGCATGAAATTGGTGAAGGAGCCCGACGGGACGGGGATTCCGGACGTCGTGGTCTGGGTCTTGCCTCAAAGGCGGCGCCAGCGGGCACCGTCGCGGGCCAGCAGCTCATCCGCTTCCTCGGGGCCCCACGACCCGGCCGCGTAGGTGGCCAGTGGGGTGGGGTCGGCGTCCCAGGCGTCGAGGATCTCGGTGATGAAACGCCAGGCGTTGTCCACCTCGTCGGTGCGGGTGAACAGCGTGGGGTCGCCCAGCATGGTGTCGAGCAGGAGCCGTTCGTAGGCCTCGGGCGGAGGCGAGGCGAACGACGTTCCGTAGCGGAAGTCCATCCGCACCTGCTGCAACCGGCGCCTCGATCCGGGGATCTTGGCCTGGAAGGCGAGACTGGCTCCCTCGTTGGGCTGGATCCTGAGGACGAGGAGGTTGGACTGGTCGGCCTCGGCCTCGAAGAGCGTGGTGGGGGGCTTCTTGAACTGGATGGCGATCTCGGTCGCCCGCTTGGGCAGGCGCTTGCCGGTCCGCAGATAAAAGGGCACACCGGCCCATCGCCAGTTGTCCAGCGTGAGCCTCATGGCCACGAAGGGGGAGGTCCGCGAGTCGGGCTTCACGCCCTTCTCCTGGAGGTATCCGGGCACCTCGCCGCCCCCGATCGAGCCCGAGGTGTAATGGGCCCGGACCGTGTTCTTCGCGACGTCCTCGGGGCTCCAGTGGGGCAGGGCCTGGAGGACCTTGACCTTTTCGTTGCGCACCGCATCGGCCGAAAGGTTGACCGGCGGCTCCATGGCCACGAGGCAGAGGAGCTGCATCATGTGGTTCTGGACCATGTCGCGGATCGCGCCCGCCGTGTCGTAATACGCGCCCCGGCCTCCCGACATCCCCACTTCCTCGGCCACCGTGATCTGGACCGAGGCGACGTGCCGGCGGTTCCAGATCGGCTCGAAGATCGAGTTGCCGAACCGGAGGGCGAGGATGTTCTGGACCGTCTTCTTGCCGAGGTAATGGTCGATCCGATACGTCTGGTTCTCCCC
>JANOBY010000233.1:0-3750 GCA_031411935.1 Planctomycetales bacterium
TCGTCACGCTCGATGACGTCGAAACCGAGTTCGTCGATCCGTTTGGCGAGGCTGGACGCATGCTCGGCCTCACGTAATGCAACCGCGTGCAACATCGCCTTCGCGGCAGGATCCGACGTGTTCGCCGCCCACGCAGCAAACAACTCGGCGTTGGCGGATTCGTTCACTGCGGCCGTGTTCAGCACCCTTTGCTGGGCCCTGGTTGACCAGCTCATGCCTGCGGTCGGCCGCGTGCCCATGGTGGGAGCGTCGGGCGCTGTCATGGCGATTGTAGTCCTGTACGTCCTGTACTACCCGCGGCGAGAGGTGCTCCTGTTCTTCGTGCTCCCGATCGAGACCTGGCTCTTGCTGGTCATCTATCTCGGTTATCAGGGGCTCATGTTGATCCAGGAGCTGCGGATCTCCGAAGGTGCCCAGGCCGGTGCGGGAGTCGCGTTCGCCTCTCACCTGGGCGGGGCCCTTTACGGGTATCTCTACAAAACGTTCGACCTCCGCTATAGCCGATGGATGCAACATCGTCATCGTCCTCGCCTCCGCGTGGTTTCGCCCGAGATTCGCGAGCGAGACCGGGCCACCACCCTGCCCACGCCGACCACGAGGTCTGCGAACATGAGCGGCCCCCGACCCTCTTCGGCCGCCTTTTTCCCCGAGGAGCAGCTGGACGCCCGGCTCGATGAGGTTCTCGCCAAGATCGCCCGTGAAGGACGCACCGGACTCACCGACGAAGAGAACCACATCCTCCAGGAAGCTTCCAGACGTGCAAGAGACCGACGAAGCGACCGGGTCTGACGGCCCAGGAAGCGATAAGTTCTCCGTCCGGGACGCCCGCCCCGAGGATCGCGACGCGATCATCTCCATGAGCCTGCGATTGGCTCAGGAGACCGAGGGCAAGCCGCTTGATGTTGACGTGTTGAGTGCGGGAGTGAGCCGTGCCCTGGCCGACCCCGACCGTCTCCGATTCTGGGTCGCAGAACGTTCCGGCCATGTGATCGGCCAGACCGCAATCACGAGAGAATGGAGCGACTGGCGTAACGGCTGGATCTGGTGGCTCCAAAGCGTATACGTTGCGATCGACGCCCGCGGCCAGGGGGTCTTCCGCCGGCTCTACGAGCACGTGCACGAGCGCGGACGGGCCCAGCCCGACGTGATCGGCCTGCGGCTCTACGTGGAGCAAGACAACACGCGAGCGAAGAAGACCTACGAAGCCCTGGGCATGGAGCCGGGGGGATATCACGTCTACGAGGAACTCTGGCGCGAGCGGTTCCACCACGCCTGACCAGCGGGCCAGGCCATGTTGACGGAATTCCGGCGGCAGCCCCTCCCCGGGGCGATCGGGGGTCGCGGGCTATTCGATATTCTAGACGAGCACGGTGTGTCGTTACGCGAGGTGGGGTCGTTGACGCTCAGAAGTCCCGTTGAGGGCAATATTTGACGAGCAATAACCTCACGCAGCTCAAATTGTAAAATTGCATAACGAACCCAAGTGGGCCGCTTAGCGGGCGAGGTCCCATCCCGCCCATGTGATTCCTGAATACGAACTTGGATCTCGTCGTCCGGACAAATCGGGAGGAATTTCAACGTCGAAGGACTTCAAAACGAACCCAATACGAAGCCATGGTGGGGCCTCCCAACGCAGATCGATCCCGAACTCCTGGGTGCCGCTCGGTGAGCCTTTTCGCTCCCGCGTAGATGTGCCGCTAGCCGAGATTCGAGAGCCTTGCCCATTTCTGAAGTAACGTCCCGGCGTCTCCCCGGTCGATCGCCCTCGCCGCCTCCGCCACACCCTCCGTCAGGGATGCGGTCCGCCCCGTGAGCTTAAGGGCCGCCGCGGCATTGGCGAGGACCACGTCGCGGACCGGGCCGGAGTCTCCCCCGAACAGGGCCCGGATCCGGCTGGCGCTCTCGACCGGTCCCGACACGCGGAGTTGTTCATGGACGGAACACGGGAGGCCGAAGTCACGGGCTTCCCAGGATTCGCCGGTCTGCCGGATGGGGCCGTCCACCGCCTCGACAAGATTGACCCCTTGCAGGCTCACCTCGTCAAGCCCGGCTCCCCCCGCGATCACGTAAGCCCTGCGGTTTTGACCGTCCAACTCATTGAGGTGCCTGAGCGCCTCGGACATCATCTGTGACCGGTTCCGGCTCGTGGTGCCGAGCAACTGGAATTCGGGCCGGGCCGGATTCACGAGCGGGCCCACGAGGTTGAACAGGGTGCGAAATGGAAGCTGTTTGCGTATGGGCGCGGCGTGCCGCAACAACGGATGGAAGCTGGGGGCGAAGAGGAACGTGATTCCAAGCTCTCCAAGGCAGCGAACGAGGGTGCTGTGCGGGGCCTCGATCTTCACGCCAAGCTCGATCAGGACCTCGGCGCTTCCCGAGTTGCCCGAGGCTGAGCGATTCCCGTGCTTGGCCACGCGGACTCCGCAGGCCGCCACGACGATCGCGGCGGCCGTGGAGATGTTGACCGTGTTCGCCCCATCGCCGCCGGTCCCACATGTGTCAAGGACCGGCCGGGCCTCATCGGGGATCTCCAGCACCGTCATGCGGCTGCGAACCGCCTGGACCGCCCCGCTGAGCTCGTCGGCGCTCTCTCCCTTGAGTTTCAGTGCGGTGAGGAATGCGGCGACCACCACGGGTTCGGCCTGGCCGTCGATGATCTCGCTGAACGCATGGCTGGTCTGGTCGGGCGAGAGGCCCTGTCCGTTACCGAGCAGGGACAGAGCCTGGGTCAACGCGGAAGTGGCCAACGTGTCCCCCGCGTCGATAGGTTAAGTCAGACTACAAGGACCTCGGCGGCCTTCTTCTCGGCCGTGGCGTTGACCTTGCCCTCGTACTGCTTCGTCAGGGCCTGGATCTCTTCCTTGGCCTTGGCGTTGTCGTCTTCGGTCAGGATCTTGTCGGCCATCTCATTGTCGGCCTGCTTGTTGGCGTCGCGCCGGATATTGCGGATGGAGACGCGGGCCTCCTCGGCAAGTTCCTTCACGCGTGCTTCAAGCTTGCGGCGCTGCTCGACCGAGAGCGTGGGCACGTTCAGGCGGATGACCTTGTTATCCGAGTTGGGCGTGAGCCCGAGCGGGCTGGTCTGGATCGCCTTGATGATGTCGCCTATGGCGCTCTGGTCGAAAGGCTGGATGAGGATCTGCTGCGGCTCGGGCGTGCTGAGCCGGGCCATCTGCTTCAGGGGAGTGGACGACCCGTAATAGTCCACGCGAATCGAGTCCACGAGGCCCACGTTGGCGCGTCCAGTCCGGATCCCTTTGAGCTGGTCGGCGAGGAGCGAGATGCTCTTCTCCATCCGCTCCTCGGCCTCAAGTGCGATCTCTTCAATGCTCATGGATAAGTCCCTGTCCGGTCATGGGGCGATCAGTCGCCCAGCGCAAAGTAAGCCGCAGGCCTCGGGAATTACCCGAGATTCGCCGGCCGGGGCCGGGCCGAGACCCCGACCCAGGTGCCGATGGGCTCGCCGGCGATCGCCCGCTCGATGTTCCCTTCACTCTTGAAGTTGAACACCAGGATCGGGATCGAGTTATCCATGCACATGCCGATGGCGGTCATGTCCATCACCTTCAGGTCGTCGCGGAGGACCTGGTCATAATTCAGGTGATCGTAGCGGATCGCGTGGGGGTTCTTCTCGGGGTCGGCGGAGTAGATCCCGTCCACCCGGGTGGCCTTCAAGATGGCATCCACGCCAAGCTCCTTGCCACGCAGGGCCGCCGCCGTGTCGGTCGTGACGAACGGGCTGCCGGTCCC
>JANOBY010000234.1:0-15200 GCA_031411935.1 Planctomycetales bacterium
GGTCGAGGTCATCGCGGGCCAGAGCCTGCGGAACATCTCCACCGGGTCCAGCCCCAGTTGCACGAAGGCGTACATGAGCTGATCGAGGACCGGGAACGGCATGAGGTCGGCCTCGTCCGTCTGCGCCTGGCCCGGGGGGCGGAGCTCGGCCGAGGCCTCCATCACGTCCACGCGGTCGAACCCGTTCAGCGCGTGGAACTTCCTCGCCCAGGCCAGATACAGCTTCACCAGGCTCTTGGGCACGTCGGCGATGGGAGCGATGCCTCCGCTGGAGTCGCCGTCCATCGTGGTGTAGCCCACGGCCGCCTCGCTCTTGTTGCTCGTCACGAGCAACAGCGCGTTGTTCAGGTTGGCGACCGTCCAGATGAGCATCCCTCGCAGGCGGGCCTGGATATTTTGAAGCGTGAGGTCGTGCTTCGGCTCGCTCCACGAGAGGGTCTCGCCCGTCATGGCCTCGACCGTGTTGTGGGCGGCGTCGAGCGCGGCCTGGATCTGCCCGTCCAGGAACGTGGCTCCCAGCTCGCGGGCCACCGCCACCGCGGCCTCGTGCGTGGCCGGGCCCGAGTTCTCCGTGGCAAGATAGGCGCACAGGAACTTCTCGCCTACGAGCCCCTTCAGGTCCGCGGTCGAAAGCTCGGGATACCAGTACTTGTACATCCGGCCCACGATCAGCGCGACCATGGCGCTGTCGCGTCCCCCGGAAAGGGCCAGGCAGAGCGTCTTGATGCCGGTCTTGCGGACGTAATCTCGGAGGCCCAACGCCAGGGCCAGCTCCAGCTCCAGGTGGTTGAGGTCCCTCTCGGTGATCGCCTTCCCGCCCAGCGCCGTGGCCTCCAGATACGCGAGCGAAGGGTCGGGATGGGGCGGCTCGGGCGGGATCCAGTAGGGCTCGGGCGGGGGGCTCTCGGCCTCGGTCGAATACTCTCCGGTCACGCGAACGAGGGCGGGCGACTGGCCGAACGTCCCGGCGCGGGCCCGGCCCAGCTGGTCTCGCCACGAGCCCTCCTCCATGCGCACATGGCGAAGCTCCGAGAGGTCCACGACCCGGTGGATCATCTCCCAGTCGCGCGTGAACACGAACCGGTTCCCCTCGGCCAGGGTCCGCCCGTTCATGGCCAGGAACAGGCTCCCATCGAAGATCAACCGCGTGGCATCGCACCCCAGGAGCGACGCATACATGTAAACGCAATGGTCCTCGCGAGAGATCTGCTCGACCATCCGCCTCCGCGCCCGATGCTTCCCGATCGTGAACCACGAGGCCGACGGATTCATCAAGATCTCGGCCCCCGCGAGCGCATAGGTCGAGCCCGGTCGGATCCCCTTCCAGGCATCCTCGCAGATCTCGAACGCGGCGGTGCCGAGCCCCGGAAGCTCGAACATCTGCGTGCCCAGAGGGGCCTCGACCCCATCGGGGCCGCGATAATCCACGAGCCGCCCGTGGGGCCACGGCGTGAAGTAGCGGTTCTCGTACTCCACATCGCCGACCGCCAGGTTCTCCTTGGCCACAAGCCCCGCAAGCTTGCCGTCGGCCAGCATCCCCATCGCGTTGTAGAGGACGCCCTCGAACAGGATCGGCAAACCGGCGGCGACCGCGATCCCCTTCGAGGCCTCGGCCAGCCTCATGAGGCGGTTCCACGACCGCTCGACGGTGCCCGTCCGCAAAAGCCGATCGCTCAGGCTATAGCCCGAGATGCACATCTCCGGGAGGAGCAAAAGCTTCGCCCCCGAGTCCTTCGCCGCCCGGATCGCCTCCAGCGCACGATCCTCATTCCCCTGCCAGTCGCCGACGGTCTGATTCAGGGACGCAATCGCAAGGTGGGCCTGATGGTTGCTCATCGTCGATCCCGAAGCCTGGGCGAGGTGGCGGTTCCCTTCATTCTAGCCGCACGAGGAGAACGGTGCCTCCTCAACCGGGAATTGCGCGGACCACCGCCCGACGACATGAGGACGACGAACCTCCGAGGCGGCCGAGAGCGGCCCTCTGCGCCGCCAGGCCGACCCCGAAAACCGAACGGACCCCGCCCTCCAACCCCGACGACCTGCTTGCCCCATCGGCGTGACGACCCGTCCGGGGCCCATGAGGGATTGAGGCCCAAAGGGACGCCGTCACCCGACCGCGTATCCCCGCGGAAAAACGCGTCGAAACACGTTTTGCACGCGGAAATGCACCGCAATCCGCCCTCCGACGAAAGCGGTGGAAATCCCGCCTTTCCCGTTGCCTTCGTTGAGTTTGCATCAAAAAATCGCATCGCGGACACCGGTGGAAGTTGGGTTCGTTTTGAAACATCCCGCACGCGGCGCCGGATGCCCAGACGACAAGAATGCGGCGCCCGACCGAGGCCAACGGCGGGATTCCCCCAACGTCACTATCGCGAGGCCTCCCCCCCGGCGATCGGTTCTCGTCTCGCCCATCTCATGGCTTCAGCCGAGGCATGCGACCCAGGATGTTCGACCCAAAATTGAACTAACACCGTTTACCCCCCCCCCATTCACCCCATTTGCCGCGACCCTTCACGGTTTCGGTTTGAGGAACAAGACTTCCGCGCGGTCGATCCAGTTCTTTCTCAGATCGACGCGGAACCAGCCGTCGCTGCTTTTGGGGTGAAAGCGGTAGGGAGATCTTGCGCCGAACTCCTTCAGGTCGTACTGCCCCCAGGTCTTGCCCAAATCCGGCGAGATGGCGATTCCGGTGGCGTAGGTGGACGATAAATCGCTATAGCCGGCCAGAATTACGCCTTCTTCGACGATCATCGTGGCCACTTCGAATTCGGCTCCGAGTAGCAGGGTGTGCTGCTTCGGATCGGCAAGATGTTCCGGATTGCAGCGAAAAAGGCCACGGTCGTATTTCTCATCGGGCTTCTTCGGTCCGTTCGCGTCTGCTGCCCAGTAGAGTTGACCATCGACGAAGTTGATGCCACCGGATTTGTAGCGCGAGTTCGCGTCCACCGACACCAGGATTTGCCAGTCCCACCTGTCGTCCTTTGCGTCATATTTTCCTCGCATCCAGTGGCATTCGTGCCCATGTCCGCGATCGAGGTCCCCGGTGCATGCGTAGAAGGCACGCTCTGTCGGGTTGTAAGCCACGGCATGAACGTGCCTGCAAATGGCCGGATTGTGGGGATCGCCGAGGAACGAGTTGGGTTCGGCTTCCTTCTCCTGAAAGTAAGGATTCCGCCCGAAGGAATAGGCGATCTTCACCGTCTTCCCGCTATCGGTGGAGTAGTAGATGTTCAGAGGCACGGGCCCGCCGGCCACATTGCCGTAATTCCCCCACACGAGCATTTCCGAGTCATCGATGTCCCAGGTATGGACGCCGTCCAGCGGATGGAAATACCAACCGGGTTGATCCGGCAACTTCGGCGTGTGTGGGAGGTAATCAGTCCCGTCTCGATTCTTGACAGTAATCTGACGGAGCGTCTTGAGGTTGTCAGTGCTCAGGAAGAGTTTCTCGCGTGTGGCAAAGAGAATATTCCCGTTCTTCAAGATGTAACTGAAGGTTATGTTCTCCGCGTCAACAAAAACCGCGCTGTGAGCCCATGTCCGGCAATTGTCCTCGGAGAGAAAGACCTTCCCCTCGCCGAATCCAAACGCCTTGAAGTCCCGTTGCGAATCGACGTACGGCCCCTCAGCCGCGAGGCGGTACCAAAAGTGGTCGGTTTCACCGATGATGCCCGGAGGCGCGGCAAGCAGCTTCGAGCCCCCAGAACTCAGCAACGCGCCGAAGGTGGCAGTTGCCGCCGCAGTGGCGAGAAATTGACGGCGATCCAGTGGCGTTTGTACGTTCATGGGCCTCACGAGTCGTCTCCATCGGGTGCTGGCGAGCCGAGCCTCATGCCGTTGCTTTCGACATCAGCGGCTGTCCGGCTTCGTCGGGCTGAAAGGCCAGCCCGGCAACTCGCCGCAAGCCTGCAACGCCAGGATGACGTAGGCGCTGCCGACATTGGAGATGAGGTTGCCGGCGTCCTTGACCGGCGATTGCGTGAACCACTTGCCGCTCTCTCGCTGATTGGCGCGGATCCATTTGATGCCGCGCTGCAGACGAGCGTCGTCCGCCGGGACCCCGAGTTCTCGCGCGATGACAATGACCAGGCCCGTGCCGTAGCCGTCACTTTTTTTGGTATTGAGCGGCTTGCCGTCGTCCCGAGCCAGCCCCTCCCAATCGGTGAGGAAACCGGCCGTGGACCAACCACCGTCATCGAGCTGAAGGGCCAGCAACTCAGCCAACGTTTGTTTGCGCTGCTCCTCGGTCGCGATGCCGGCGATCCTCACCGAACACCAGGCCAGCATGGCGCGATGGTGCAGCGACTTGGGAGGATTGTTCTTGAAATAAGTGCGTAGCTTTTCGAGACCGGCGCGAGACTGTGGGGTTTTCGCGTAGTCGCCAGGCGCGATCCCGACCGTCAGGGCGGCGATGGTGACCCCGTAATGATCGTCGATCTCCATCGGCGCATAGTCGCAATCAGGCCAGTTCCATCCGCCATCTTCGCGCTGCACCTTCCACATCATGTCGAGCACTTCACGCGCGACGTCGCTGTGCTTTCCGGTTGTCTGCGCGTCGTTGAAAGTGAGGCCGGTGCCGACCACGATCGGCCAGAATCCGGCCGTTTCCGTGGGCGCGTCTTTCAGCCAGCGCACCTTGCGATAATCTTCGTAGAAACTACGTACCTCGCCCGAGTCCGGCAGGATCGTTCGCAGCGCCGGACGCGCAACCATGTAAAATAGGTTCGTATGACAGGTGGCGCACTTCTTGGTCTTCACCCAGTTGAGCGCGGAACGATCCAGATACTGGGCCGCCTTTTCCGCCGAAAACCCGGCAGCCATCGGCTCATCTGGTGAGATCACCGGCAAGCCGACTGGAACATCCTTCAGCATGATCGGTTGCTGCTGAGCGGTGACGAACGTGGGCCAGACGACCGTGAGCAACAACAAGGCACGGAGATGGGTCATCATGGACGGTCTCGCGAAAAAGGTAGCTGGAGGTTCCGATCGAGTTTGGAGGGTAGTCCTGTCTCTTCCGGAAGCCTTGGAGATATCCTAGCAGCAATCCTTGTAGCCTGCGATGTCGCCGCCAGAACGAAACGATCTTTGACCGATGCCAGAATGTGCCTCTCCCGTCTGGAGAACTCTATCGAGCCAGAACTCTATCGAGCCGTTCTGGGCGGCTCTCCACGAACCCGAACAACGTCGTCAGGAAGTGGAAAAATGAGTGGAAAACGGGGGATAATTGGGGGGGGAATTCGTATCAGTTCAGTTTCTCTGCCAATCAGCCTGTGGAAATCTCACCTTGGGGTCGCCTGTGCAGGCCGCCCCAAGGAGAAGATTTGGTCCAACAACTCAGCGCTCACTCGACTTCTTCAGCTTGGGCTTCGGGCGGGCCTTGGACTCCTGCACGTCCTTGAGCAGGACCTCCACCGCCTTGCCGAGCTGCCTGTCGTTGCCCTTGGGCATCTCGGTGGGTTCGGGCCAGAGGGTGTGGTGGGGGACCGCTCCGTGGAGCCCCATGTCCTCTCCGTCGTTGACCGTGTACCAGCCCCGGAAGGGCATTCGGAGGAAGCCGATGTCCGTGATCATGCGGGGAGATTTGCTGGTGGTGCTCAACCCTCGGTTGTATTTTGAGGGTCGTCAGGGTTCTGAGGAAGGCGGAAAAGGGGACGGAGGAAATTAGGGAGTAAGGGAATCCCTCCGTCCCCTATTCCGCCTGCGTCTAGCGGAGGAAGAGGCGATAGACGGGGTTCTCGGATTCGTCGATGCATGGGTAGGCCAGGGTTTCGAGGAACGCACGGAAGTCGGAATCCTCGTCCGAGGGGACCTGGATGCCTACCAGGATGCGCCCGTAATCCGCCCCCTGGTTGCGATAGTGGAACAGGCTGATATTCCAATCCGGGTGCATGCTCGAGAGGAAGCGCATCAACGCCCCGGGCCGCTCCGGGAACTGGAAGCGGTAGAGCCGCTCGTCGCGCGACAGCCGGCTCCGGCCGCCGACCATGTAACGGACGTGCTCCTTCGAGAGCTCATCGCCGACCAGGTCCACGGCCGCGAAACCGTGGCCGGCGAAGCCCCGGAGGATGTCCGCGGCTTCGGCGCGATTGCTCGTGGCGATGCCGACGAACACGTGGGCCTCTCGCTCGTCGGAGATCCGGTAGCTGAACTCCGTGACGTTGCGATCGCCGAGGATCTCGCAGAAGCGCCGGAAGCTCCCCCGTTCCTCGGGCATGGTGACCGCGAACAGGGCCTCGCGCTCCTCGCCGACCTCGGCACGCTCGGCGACGAAGCGGAGCCGGTCGAAGTTCATGTTCGCCCCGCACGCGATGGCCACCAGCGACCGGTCCCTCACCCCGCTCGCCGCGACGTACTGCTTCATCGCGGCCACGCCCATCGCCCCGGCCGGCTCGAGGATGCTCCGCGTGTCCTCGAACACGTCCTTGATCGCGGCGCAGACCGCGTCGGTGTCGACGACCACGAAATCATCGACCAGCGCCCGGGTCAGGCGGAACGTCTCCTCGCCCACGAGCTTCACGGCCGTCCCGTCGGAGAACAGGCCCACGTCGTCGAGGGTGATGCGTTCGCCCGCCTTCACGGAGCGGATCATCGCGTCGGAGTCGGCCATCTGGACCCCGATGACCTTGATCTCCGGCCTCACGGCCTTGATGTAGGCGGCCACGCCGGAGATGAGCCCGCCGCCGCCGATGGCGACGAATACCGCGTGGATCGGGCGCTGGTGCTGGCGGAGGATCTCCATGCCGACGGTGCCCTGCCCGGCGATCACGTCCGGGTCGTCGAACGGATGCACGAAGGTGTATCCGTGCCGCTCCTGCAACCGGAGGGCGTGCCGATAGGCGTCGGAGTAGCTGTCGCCGTGCAGGATCACCTCGCCCCCGAGCGAGCGCACGGCGTCGGACTTCAACCTGGGCGTGGTCAGGGGCATGACGATCACGGCTCGGCATCCGAGACGTTTCGCGCTGAGCGCCACGCCCTGGGCGTGATTGCCCGCCGACGCGCAGATGACCCCGCAACCCCGTTCTTCGGGCGAGAGCCGGGCCATCTTGTTGTAGGCCCCGCGCAACTTGAAGCTGAAGACCGGCTGGGTATCCTCGCGCTTGAGCCACGCCCGGTTCCCAAGCCGGTCCGAGAGCTTTGCCGCAAGCTCCAGGGGCGTTTCCACCGCGACGTCGTAGACGCGGGCGGTCAGAATCCTCTGCAGGTAGTCCAGCAGCCAAGCTTCCATTGATGCCCTTCGCGCCGGAGAGTCCGGCAGATCGTGGGGTCCGCAACGGAATGAGGATTCTAGTGGAAACGGAGGCGGGTGTCTCCCCTCTGGGGCCGGGCCGCTAACGCTGGGCGTTGTGCGAGAAGGCTTGTTCAGGAGGCCCGTTGTTATCGCTTATTCGCCCCAGGGGAACTTCCGGCAGGACGGCTTACCGTTCGCTCGACTTCTTCAGCTTCGGCTTCGGCCGGGCTATGAACTCCTGTCGCGGAACTGGTCGATGGCCAGTCTCAGGCGGGACCAGTCGTCGGTGGCGACCAGGGAGCGTTGCCTCGCGGTCGCGAGGTCGCCGGCGCGTGCGAGGTCCTCGATCTCGAGACAGGATTTCGCGAGCGCATCGGCGGTGACCGTCGAGGCCACGCCCCGGAGTTGATGGCAGGCCTTGATCACCTGGGCGGGGTCGTCGGCCATGAGCCCCCTGGCGATCAGGTCGAGGAGCTCGGGGAATGACGCCCGGACCGAGTCAATCACGTCCACGGCGGAGTCGTGCCGGCCCATCATGAGCAGCAGGTCGTCGGGTCGGAAGTCGTCGGACCTCGCCGGAGAGCCTGGATCCTGGGGCCTCGCGTGCGTCTTGATCGCCTCAACGAGGTGGGCGAACGTGATCGGCTTCGAGATGTAAGCATCCATCCCAGCGTCCAGGCATCGCTGCTTCTCGACCCCCACGACCGACGCGGTGACGGCAATGATCGGCGTCCTGGGCCCCCCGTCGCGTTCACTTGTCCGGATCTCGGCCACCGCGGCGTAGCCGTCCATCACGGGCATCTGCAGGTCCATCAGGACGAGGTCGAAGCGATCGCGGGCCAGGGCCTCGACCGCCTCTTTCCCGTTGCCGACAAGCTTGACCTCGTGCCCGAGCCGTTTCAGTAGGCCCTTCATGACGACCTGATTCGTCTGGTTGTCCTCGGCCACGAGGATCCTCAGGCTGGGAACGGCCTCCGCCGGTGCGGGTCCCGTCCCCGAGCCCGAGACGGCCGCAGTCTCCGGGGCGCTGGTCGCGATCGGCAGCGTGACCTCGAGCCAGAACGTCGTCCCGCGGCCCACCTCGCTGGATAGCCCGAGGCTCCCGCCCATGAGCGTCGCGAGCCTCCGGCTGATCGACAGGCCCAACCCCGTCCCGCCCGCGGCGCGGGTGTTGCCCGACTCGCCCTGCACGAAGCTCTCGAAGATCGCCTCCTGCTTCGAGGCGGGAATGCCGATCCCCGTGTCCCGGACGATCACGCGGATGGTGGCCTCGGTCTTCGTGGACCGCATGACCTCGCCGGTGATCGACACCTCGCCCTGATCGGTGAACTTGATCGCGTTGCCGGCGAGGTTGGTCAGGATCTGTCGGATGCGGACCACGTCGCCTCGCAGGTTTCTGGGGAAATCCACGGCAAGATTCGCCGTGAGGCGCACGCCTTTCTTCCTCGCCTTCGGGCCCAGCAAATCGATAAGCTCCTTCAGCACCGGCGCGAGATCGAAATCGCCGGGCGTGAGAATCATCATGCCCGCCTCGATCTTGGACAGGTCGAGGATGTCGTTGATCACCGTGAGCAGGGCCCCCCCGCTCGCGCGGATCGAGGTCACGTAGTTGCGCTGGCTCTCGTCGAGCTCGCTGTCCAGGAGGAGCTCGCTCAGGCCGATCACGCCGTTCATGGGGGTGCGGATCTCGTGGCTCATGTTCGCCAGGAAATCCGACTTCGCCTGGTTTGCGGCCTCGGCGCGGTTCTTGGCCTCCTCGAGCAGGTGGGCCTGGCTCTCGATCTCGTTGCGGGCGGACTCCAGGCGTCGGGCGTGCTGCTCAAGCTCCTGGTTGACGCGCCTCTGCTCGGTCAGGTCGAAGTGGAGCGAGATGAACCCGACGACCAGCCCTCGGGGGTTGACCACCGGGTTGATGCGAAGGGCCACGGGGATGCGCCGACCCTCAGGGCCCGCAACCTCAACCTCGCCCTTCCAGGTGGTCACGGATCCGTGGGTGGCGGCGAGGATCGCGGTCGCCGTGGCCGGGTCGGCCGTGGGGACGCAGATGCAGGGCACGGGCAGCCGGTCGATCGTGAGCCCGAACAGGTCCGTGAACGCCTGATTCACCAGCGTGGGCTTGCCGTTCTGGTCCGCGATCAGGACCGGCTCGCCGGTGGCCTCAACCGCCTTGCGCACAAACACCAGCTCGACCTCGGTGAGTTCCTCCTTGAGCAGGCTGGCGCGCAGGACGATGTCGAGCACGCCGACCCAGATCTCCCTCGCCACCACAAGCTCGTACGGATCCCAGGGGGCCGATCGGCCATGGACCGTCGTGCGCCAGGCGTCGAACGACGTGCGGGGCGAGAGTCGCCCCTTCTCCTCGTTAACGACCAGCCCCTTGCGGGGGTCGCCCCCCCAGGTCACCTCGCGGATCTGCTCGGTTCGGAACCAGAAAATGTAGATCGGGCGGATGCGGCCGATCTCCACGGCAAGCAGGCCACTCGCCTCGGCGATCCCCGCGAAGGCCGGGTTGCAGTCCCCCAGCGCGTTGGTCGAGAAGACCGGGCCCTGTTGGGTTTGGGTCAGCCACTCGGCGATCGCGCGGATGGTCTCCTCGGGGGGGACCTGGCCCTCGGTCCTCACCTCGTCATTGTCGACGATCGCTGCCCCGTGGGAGGAGATCGGCGAGTGCCAGCCCTCGGGCCGGCCCAGGATCACGTTCTTCCAGTCCGCGTTGGACCGGGAATGGGCCAGTAATCTCTGCTGGATCTGAGCCGCGGCCACTTCGGCCTGGAGATGCACGCGGTTCTCATGCCCGGCAACCTCGCCAGAGATCAGCTCGGAGAGGAAGGTGCACGCCGCGCGCATGGCGTGCGACGGCGTGCGCGGGGCCCGGTGATGGCACACGAGCAAGCCCCAGAGCCGGGTCCCTTGCGCGATCGAAATCACCAGGCTGGACCGCACCCCCATGTTGTTCATGTATTCCAGGTGGAAGGGCGAGAAGCTGCGGAGCTGGCAGAACGTCATGTCGAGCGGCCCCGGCGCCGGGCCGTCGGGCTTCTCCAGAAGCGGGGAGGCGATCGCCTGTGCGTCCACGAGCACCCTGACCCGATTCTGCAAGAACAGCTCGCGCGCCTGCCTGGGGATGTCGGACGCGGGATAGTGCAGCCCCAGAAACGGCTCGAGATCGGGAGCGACCGATTCGGCGATCACCTCGCCGTGATCGTCGGGGTGGAACCGGTAGATCATCGTCCGGTCGTACCGGGTGTACTCCCGAACGTCCTCGGCGATCAGCTGGCAGAACCGGGTGAGCGGCCCCGTCCCTCCCGACCAGTGCGAGAACCTGCGCAGCCAGTTCGACAGCTCCATCGCCGCTTCCACGGCGTCGCGGTCGGCCGGCTCAAGCTCCAGCACGAGCCACGGACCCTGACGATGGATACTCGCCTCGGCGAGCCACCGATGCCCCTCTCGGCCGACCTCAGCGTAAAATCGCTCGGGCTGGGAAGGATCCTCGCCCTCGGTGAACCGCCGGATCCGATCGTAGGCATGCGCCCCCACGGCCTCCTCAAGGTCCATCCCCAGGATCTCTTGCGGCGACCATCCCAGGAAGTCCGCCACATTGCCGGTCGCAAGGGTGACCTCGAAGGTCCGGGGATCGATCCCCAGGAGCACCCCATGAGGCTGGATCGAGCCTGGGATGTGGATTGGCTCGGATTCGCAGGTCTTCAGCGCCTCATCCAGAAGACGATCGGTGATCGGTGGAACCATGAAATCGCTCGATGGCCAGGAGGCGTAGAGCCGTCCCGGCAAGAAAGACGGTCAACGAGGGATCGGACGAAGATCCAACAGGCAATTTATGCTTGCATGTCGGAGACCTCGAAATGTTCAAAGCAACAGGTTCGGCTCGCAACGTCGCGAAAGCACTCTAGCACAATGGTCGCACAGAGTAGGACAAGAGTAAAATTAATAAATGTTGTGTTCGAAAACGGTTGTAAGATCGGCGTCGGTTCGGGTGATTTCCTCGGGGCGGGTGGCGATGCCCGCCCCGAGGAAACATTTGATTCAACGGCTTACCGTTCGCTCGACTTCTTGAGCTTCGGCTTCGGCCGGGCCTTGAACTCCTCCACGTCCTTGAGCAGGACCTCCACCGCCTTGCCGAGCTGCTTGTCGTTGCCCTTGGGCATCTCGGTGGGTTCGGGCCAGAGGGTGTGGTGGGGGACCGCTCCGTGGAGCTCCATGTCCTCTCCGTCGTTGACCGTATACCAGCCCCGGAAGGGCATTCGGAGGAAGCCGATGTCCATGATGGGGATCCCTCCGGTGGAGATGACCCCTCCGGCCGTGGGGGCGCCCACGAGCTGGCCTCGTTTGAGGGTCTTCACCGCGTGGCTGAAGATCTCGGCGTTGGAGAAGCTGTTCTGGTTGCAGAGGACAACAATGGGCTTGTTCCACACGGCGTAGATCATGCGGTCCTGCGGGTAGCCCTGGCCTCCTCCTCGGGGGACGGCGATGGCGTGGACCGGCTGGGTGAGCGCGGTGAGGAGGTGGTCGGCGGTGGAGCCCCCTCCGTTGTTCCTCACGTCGATGATCAGGCCGTCCTTGCCCACGCCCACGGCGTAGAGCTCCTGCTCGAAGCGGTGGAAGCTGGGGAAGTCCATCCCCCGGATGTGGAGGTAGCCGAGCTTGCCTCCGCTGGCCTCGTCCACGGCTTTCCGGGTGTCCTTGAGGAATTTTTCGTAGAGCAGAGGGCTCATCGACGGGAACGACGACGGGCGCACCGTGATCGAACGCTCCTTGCCCTCGGCGTTCTTGACCACGAGCGTGATGTCGCGCTCCAGGGGGCCGTTGAGGACCCTGGTGAGGTCCATCGACGGGTCAACCACCGTGCCGTCGATGCTCGCCACGATCTCGCCGGAGTTCACCTTCGTCTTCTTCTTGTCGGTGGGGCCGTCGGGGATCACGTCGCGGACCTTGAGGCCGGGCCCCTTGTACTCGGGGTCGAACCGCAGGCCGAGGTGGGCGGTCGTGATGGTCCACCGGCCCGTGGCGGACGGCTCGGGAGAGGCCCCCGGCGTGGGGCGGGTGCGGGTGCGTCCGCTCGTGGCGGTGTAGCCCAGGTGGGATCCGTTGAGCTCGCCTAGCATGAGGCTCACCACGGTGGCCAGGCCGTCGGCGTCGGGGGCCTCGGCCGCGGCGTCGCTGTACTTGCGGCGGATGGCGTCCCAGTTGCGGTTGCCCAGGCGCTCATCGTAGAACCCGTCGCGCATGCCCCGCCAGGCCATGTCGAACGCCGCGCGATACTTTTTGGGGAGGTCCACCTCCTGACGGGCGCGGAACCGATAGTTGCCGTCCCCGCCCGCACTCGCGCCGCCCGGAGCCCCACCTCCGCCCCCTGCCCCGCGAGGCCCAGCGGATGGGGCCCCTCCGCCTCCACCGCCTCCGCCGCCCGGGATGCTTGCGGGGGTGCCGCCGGCGAGCCCCACGACCTGGTTGCCGGTCTCGAGCCAGCGGGCCTGGGTGAGCGGCGAGGAGCCCAGGGGCTTGGGCTTGAGGTCGTCGGGAGGCTCGATCGTGAACAGGCCGGTGCGGCCGTCGATCGTGGCCGAGAACGCCAGCTTCTTCGAGTCGGGCGACCAGAAGAGGTTGTTCTCCCCCACCTGCGGGAGCGAGACCCGCTTGATCCGCTCGTGGATGCCGTCGAAGTCGATCACCACCTTGGGCGTGGGCTTTTTCTCGGCGTCCCTGGCCTTGTCGTCGTCCTTCTTCGGCTCGTCGGCCTTCTTCTCGGGGTCGTCGCCCTTCTTCTCGGCGTCGGCCTTCTTCTCGGGCTCGTCCTTCTTCGTGGCGGGTCCGCCCTTCTTGCGGGCCTTGGTCATCTTCTCCAGGGCCTTCTCGATCGTGCGGTCGCGCGTCTCCTTGTCGTCGTCCTCCTTGTTGAGGAACACGAAGAACATGTCGGACTCCTCCCCTTCGTGGCGGCCGGTGAAGGCGATGCTCTTGCCGTCGGGCGACCATACGGGGTTGGAGTCGTTGTCCGGGTGCCGCGAGAGGTTGTAGGGGGGCTTCGAGCCGTCGATCGGGAGCACGTAGATGTCGCTGTTGAAATCGTTATCCGACTGCGCGTACACGAGCCACTGGCTGTCGGGCGACCAGTCGAACTCGGGGCGGTCCCAGCCGGGCAGGACGACCTTGGCGTCCTTGCCCTTCGGGTCCATGATCACGAGGTCGCCTCGGCCCTTCACGAAGGCGACCTTCGACCCGTCGGGGCTGACCTTCAGCGCGGTCTCGGTCTCGGCGTCGTTGGTGAGCTTTTCGAGCTTGAACGCCGAGTTCTGCCACCAGAACTTGTCCCCCTCGGCGCGTTCCACGCGGTGGATGTCGGACTGGTTGTCCTTGTCGCTCACCACCAAAATGGCGTTGCCGTCGGGCGTGAACACGGCGTCGCGCTCCTCCTCGGGCGTGGCCGTGATCTGCTTCGGTTCGAGGAGCTCGGTGTCCATGACCCAGAGGTCGCCTCCGGCGATGAAGGCGACCTCCAGGCCGTCCTTCGAGAACGCCACGGAGTCGGCCGAGGTCAGCATGCGGCGGTCGATCGGGTCGGGTGCGCCGTCCCCTCCGTGGGTGATCTCGATCTTCTTCGGGGCCTCGTCCTTGCCGGGCTGGAAGCGATAGAGGTCGAACAGGTGGCGGAAGACGATCGTCGACCCGTCCTTGCTGATGCACGGGTAGACGACCGAGTCGTCCTTGAGCGACGTGAGCGGCTTCGATTCGGACGTGCCGAGATCAAATTGAAAGAGGTTGAACGCGCCTTCATTGACCGCCACGTAATAGAACCCCTTGCCGTCGGGCTTCCAGAGGGGCCAGAGGGCCCCGCCCTCGGGGTTGAGGAGCTTCTTGAACGACTTCTCCGAGGTGTCGAACAGCCAGATCTGCGAGTCCTGCGAGCCCTTGTACCCCTTGCGCCACCACTGGGTCCCTTCGCGGGTGAAGAGCACGAGCTTGCCGTCGGGCGAGATCGAGGGGTTCTGGCCGTAGTCGTCGAAGAGCAGTTCCTCGGCGGTGCGGTCGGTCGTCTTGACCTTGAAGAGGCGTCCCCCTCCGTACCAGTAATGGTCGCGGGTGCCGCTCACCACGAGCGTCTGGCCGTCGGGCGAGTAGCCTTCGAGGGTGGAACCGGCGGTGTGGAAGGTGACCTGCTTGGGCGACGACGACCCGTCGAGCGGCAGGGTGTAGACCTGCGGCGAGCCTTCGCGGTCGGAGGTGAAGGCGATCTCCTTGCCGTCGGGCGAGAACTCGGGCGAGGTGTCGCGCGCCGGGTTGCGGGTGAGGGGTCTGGCCATGCCCCCCTCGCTGGGGACGGTCCAGATCTCGCCGGCCCAGGAGAAGGCCAGGGTGGAGCCGTCGGGCGAGAGGGCCGGGGTGTTGGCCAGGCGGATGGGGTCGGCGGCGAGGCCGAACGCGGGCATGAGCCCGAGGACGAAGGCGGCGATGCGGTGGGGCCTCAACGGTCAATCTCCGGTGGGGTGGCGCGCCGAATGTCGAGATGTAAGGGATTCTCAGGGTACTCGGCGTCAATCCCGGTGTCGATGGCCGCGACTCCCCCAGATTGCCCAGCGTTCGGGCCGGAATCGCCGCATCGGGACGCTGGCGTCTGGATTCCTCGCCGAAGGGAATTATGATGGGCCGTCGCCTTTGACCCTGCGGCTCCGTCCGCGGACAACTTTGTGGAGCGAATGATGACCCGAATCGCGCGTAGCCTGGCCACGTCCCTGACCCTGTTCTCGCTGAGCATCGGCCTGGTCGGCTGCGGCGGGACCCAGGAAGGCGAGGGGACGATCCCCCCCAGCGGCCGCGGAGGCCCCGGGGCCCCCAAGGACAAGGCCGAAGCGCCCGTGACCACCCCGGCCCCGGCCGAAGCCACGAAGCCGGCCGAGACCCCGGCCCCGGCCGAGACCCCCGCCCCGGCCACCCCGCCCGCCGAGACCCCGGCCCCGGC
>JANOBY010000235.1:0-4198 GCA_031411935.1 Planctomycetales bacterium
CAGGTTGTACGTGGCGCTGCCCTTGGTGCCGTGGTCCTCGGCGCCCGGGTAGGTGTGGGTGAAGGGGCTGGGCTGGACCACGTTGTTGGTCACGTCCTTGTCATACCCGGTGACGACCGTCTTCTCGGGGTGGAACTTGAAGACGGTTGCCGCCTTGCCCTTCGGCGCCTTGGCCGGGTCGAACGCCTTGGGCACCAGATCGCCGTCCTTGCTGACGAGCTTCCCGCCGTCCTCGACGGTGCTCACCACGTCGTCCCAGGCCGTCGCCCGTCCCGGCATGAGCACGGCCAGAAGCGCGAGGCCCGCCGCGAACGCGCGGTGGATCGAGGTGCATGCAATTCGCATCATCGGAGACTCTTCCTCTTCGCTGGGAGAATGGCTGCCGTGGAGATGCGATCCCGCGCGGCCCGGCAGCCTTTGCCGGCGAGATCGTTGAAAGCCTCTCCCCGGAATCCCGGGACTCTGCGCACGTGGAGGCACCGGAGGCGCAGCGGCCGACCACGGCGGGGCGAGGACATCGACCCGTTCGACACGTCCTACCCCTCCCGGTCGAGCCGGGACGGGCGAACGAAACCGCTCGTTATCGGGCCCTGGGCGCGCGGAACGCAGCCTGGGCCAGGAAACCAGGCGAGCCACGACCAGGCCGCTCGCCCCTCACAATCGCCGAAGTTCGACCATGTTGACGGATTTCTGGGCGAGGGGCCGATCCCCGGTGAGCGGGGACTGTGGGCACCGCGATACGATGGGGAGGCATGGAGCCTTCGGGCACCGCGCCGGATCGTTGACAATCAGGACCGTCGGGCAGGGCAAGCCCCGCGGACCAAGGACCCTGGGCGTCACAAACGTGATGCTACAAAACGAACCCAATTCGACCGCCCGGGGCGGGAGGCACGACCACGCTGATAAAAATCGCAGGAGAAGACCTGGATCTCGCCATTGGCCCGAATACCGGAGTGCGACCACGGCAGAACGAACCCAAAACGAAGCCGATCGGGGGCCTCGGGACGGCTAACCAACCCATCGCGTGGGGATCGCCGCGGCGAGACTCCGTCATCTCAGCCTGGATCTTAAACGATCATGCGAAAGTCAGTGCAAGGACAAACTCAGGAGATCGATGCCTGTGACTTCACTGACTGATCTTTCTGCGAACAAGCCTTGAAATTGAGGACGTATCCGGGCGATGTGTCGGATTCCGGCATCATCCGGGGAGCGTGGGACGCGAGGAGGATGGGATCCTGATGGCCCCGACGGCGCGACTCCCGGCTCAGCTTCCCGCCCGGTGGAACACGCTGGGCTCGACCCTCCGGAGCGCGAAGAGGCGGTTGTGGAGCATCTGCTCCAGGGATTCCAGGTCCCCCACGACCGACGAGGCCGGCGCCGGGTCGGTGTCCATCGCCGGCCTTGCCGGGTAGCTCTGCACGGCGGCAAGGCGGTCGAGCAGGGCGGGATGCGCGGGGTCGGATTCCAGGTGCCCGTTCTGGATGATCGTGTGACGGATCGAGGTCAGCAGGGGCTCGGGCAGGCGCGACCAGAACCGGCGGAAGAAGCTGTAGAGGTTGGCCCCGGCGGCCCCGGACTCGTCGTCGGTCGGGTCGTACTGGTCCAGGACCTCGCGGAAGAGGGGCTGGACGGCTGCGACCTTGACCAGGGCCGAGGCGGCGGCGTCTCCCCCGGCGATGCCCGCCGATACGCGGTCGGCGCGGGCCTCCTGGCCGCGGTTCACCGGGGCGTGGAGGCGATCGGACCAGCCCCGGCAGAGCCTTGCCCAGACCCGCAGGGGGCTGCGAGACGGCGGGGCGGAGTCCACGGCCTGGCCCAGCCCGTGCACGAATCGCGAGGTCCTCGCGGCGCTCGTGGCGTCCCCGCCGGCAAGGTGGGCCATCTCGTGGGCGAGCACCGCGCGCAGCTCCACGCGTGTGAGCACGTACAGGAGCGGAAGGCCCAGGAGCAGGGCCCTCGACCGGCCCGCCGCCACCACCCCGCAGCAGGGCAGGTACGCCAGGCGGAGCTGCTCGGGCGGCCTCGTGCCGAGCTTCCGGGCCACGTCGGCCACCTCGATGAACAGGTCGGGCGCATCCCCGCGAGCGATCACCGGGCCGAAGTCCGCGTCGGGATCTTTCGTGACCACGGCCACGTGCAGACCGCCGAGCGTCCGCAAAATGTCGGGCCAGCCCGCAAGCTCGTCGTTCAGCCACCCCCGGCCCACGGGCACAAACCCGCCCAGGGCGAACACCAGGCCTGCGCCCGCCACGTTGACGATCGGGTAGACCGCCGCGATCCCCCGCAACGCCCAGCTCCTCACGAAGAGGTCCAGCCCCCCCACGACCGGGGGTTCCACCGGGGGCTGGGCCGCCGGGACCTCGCCCGAGAACGTGGCGGTCTGCGCGTCCCCCGCCCTGACCCGGATGCGGAACTGGCCCCCGCAGTCGGGGCAGGCCAGGCGATTCTCACCCGAGGCGTCGGGCGGCACCGGGTCCAGGGATGTCCCGCAGGCCGGACATCGCCACCGGGAACGCGACCGATCGGTGCTCTCGGCCATCGAAAGCACTCTCCAGTGACCGGTTCCCGAGGTCGGATCTCATCGCGAAGGCTCGCACGCAACCATCAACCTATCACAACTCGCGCGACGACGCAGCCCGGCCCTTTCCCGCAAGATCCGCCCGCAGGGCCGCCGGCGGCAGGACCATCCCCAGGACCACCAGGAGCAGGGCGACGATCGACCCGCCGAGGACTCCGAAGACGACCTCCATCGGAGTGCTCGCCAGGCGGATCGAGGCGTGAATCGACAGGAGCAGGGCCGCCGGGGCGACCACGTAGCAAGCCAGCTGAACCACGAGGACGACCTTCGCCTCGGACACGACCCGACGCTCCCACCAACGCGGCCGGCGACCGGTCATTCGAGCCTCCCGGGAGCTTGCGAAAATCCGCGCAAATGCGACAATTGTCGGGCGTGCGGATTGACGGCATGGGACAGTTGTCTTAGGATACATCCGGTACGGTCCTCGGTCAATCCTGCCCGCGCCCGGTTCGTGCTCCAGGGCCTCGCCCCGATCAAGCCGGGCGGAGGCCAGCCTGACCCTCTCCCCGACTCGAGACGCCAGCCATGGCCAAGCGACCTCCGACGATCCCCGACAGCGAGCTGGACGTGATCAAGGTCCTCTGGGACCGGGGTCAGGGCACGGTCCGCGAGATCCTGGAAACCTTGAAGGCGGCGGGTCGGCTCTGGTCCTACGCCACGGTGGCCACCCTGCTCGATCGCCTGGAAACCAAGGGCATGGTCACGAGCGACCGCTCGGACCTGGCCTTCATCTACCGGCCCGCCGTGACCGAGCAGGAGATCCGCCAGAAGCGCGAGGGGAGCATGGTCGAGAAGCTCTACCAGGGCGAGCCCGGGTTGCTCGTCCTGCACCTCTTGAAGGCCCACCCGCTGGACCCGAAGCAGGCGAACCAGGTCCGCGCCCTGCTCGAGGAGATGTCCAAGGGCACCGAAAAGCCTCGGGGCGGCGAGGCCCCGAAGCTCTCCTGACTCGCCCACCGCAGAGCGCGGAGGAGGGGCCCCATGCCCCAGGCCGACGAGCCCTACACGATCCTGGTCTGTGCCTGCGGGAAGAGGCTCAAGGCGCGAGGGGCCACGCCCGGCCGGATGGGCCAGTGCCCCGCATGCGGGGGGACGCTCAGGGCCCCCGACTCGCCCGCGAGCGACCTCGAATACGACGTCCAGCCCGAGGCCCCGGCCCGCAGGCCTCCCGCCGACGCGAACCCCGAGCGAGTGGGCACGACGGTCCGGAAGAAAGCGGGCGGCGGGCCGATCGGTCGCGAGGGGCTCGTCAAGGTCCCGAAGCGGCCCGACGGCACCCTCGGCGGCAACCTGAAGTATCCGCTCTGGGACGGCAACGGCGTGTCCATGCTCATCTTCCTGCCGCCCGTGCTCTGGGGCACGTCGCTCATGTCGGTGGGCCTCGTCCCGTCGTTCGTGATCGGGGCGGAGCTCGTCACGAAGATGGGCGCGATGACCATGATCTTCCCCATGCTCATCCTCATGACGTTCGCGCTCGGATACGTGCTGACCTTCCTGCACGGGGTGATCACGATCAGCGCCCAGAACCAGACCCACCACCCCCGCGTGCCGGCCTGGCAGATCGGCCCGACCCTGGGCGTGCTGGGAACGACCCTGTGCGCGGTGCTCGCCGGGCTGAGC
>JANOBY010000236.1:0-11597 GCA_031411935.1 Planctomycetales bacterium
CTCAGGGATTGAGCTTCGAGATCAGCGTCTGGTAACGGGCCTTCATCTCGGCGTTGCCCACCGAGGGGGAGAGCGTCATCACGCCCCGGAGCGTCCTGGCGGCGTCGGCCTTCTTGCCGAGCCCTTCGAGCGCCAGGGCCATGTGGTAAACGCACTCATAATACTCGATGCGACGCGGGCGGACCCGGTCGAGCTGGGCCGCGCGGTCCTTCCAGTAGTTGAACGCCGCGCCCCAGCGGTTGCCCGCCTTGTCGGCGCGGGCCCAGTCCTCGAGCAGGAAGCCCTTTTCGAGCAGGGGTTCGAGCTGCCTGGGGTTCTTCGTGATCAGGTCGTTCACGAGCTTCAGGCCGTCGTCGAACTGCCGCCCCTTGCGCAGGGCCTCGGCCTTCTTGAGTTTGAGCACGAGCAGGGCCGTGCTGGACGACGGATTCTTGAGGAAATCGGCGTCGGTCGTGTACTTGCTCAGCATGCGGTCGTACACGGACAGGGCGTCCTTCGGCATGTCGAGGGAGAGCATGGCGTCGCCCGCGAACTTCAGCGAGTCGAAGCTCTGCCCGGCCTCGCTCGCGGCCAGCGACGTGAGGAACTTCTTGTACGAGTCCTGCGTGCGGCGGAAGGCGGCGTTGTCCTTGCGGGCCTGCTGCGCCTCCATCTCCCGCTTGAGCGACTGGCTCAACTCGAAGTAGAGGCGCGTGAGCTTCTCGCGCGACACGCCCGTCTTCTCCAGCGCCTTCATGTCCTCGATGGCCTTGTCGGACTGGTTGTCGGCCACGTGGGCCTGGAGCAGGACCGTCAGGAGCCCTTCGTACAGGGGGGCCACGTCCTCGGAGAGCGATGCCGAGGCCAGGGCCTGCTGCATGGGCTCGAGCAGCGCGAGCGCCTCCTTGGGCTTGCCCGTGGCCCTGAGGATCTCGGCCAGGGCGTTGGTGTTGATGATCATCGCGGGGTCGGTCGCGGCGGTGCCGGCGGCCTTGCGGGCGTCGAGCGCCGAGGAGGTGAGGTCGAGCGCGGCCTTCTGCTCAACGTCGGCCTCGGCGTTCTTGCCCTCGTTGCGGAGATTCAGGGCGAGCCGCCAGTGGGCGTCGCCGGCCTTGACCTGGGCGTCGAGGCGGCGAGGGGACGCGGCCCGCACGCTCTCCAGCGCCTTGGCGGCCTCGGCGTACTGGCCCAGGCCCATGTGGACCTCGCCCAGGGTCACGCGGGCCGAGTCGGCCTGATCGGTCTCGGGCCAGGTGGCGCTCGTGTACTCGGCGAATTCGAGGAGTCGTTTCAGGTCGCTCGCCCGGTCGAAGTCGGTGTAGGACTGATAGGCCATGGTGTAGCCGGCCAGGCCGAAGTCGGCGGCCTTGTCCGAGAACTCGCGTTGCGCGTAACGCTTGGCCAGGTGATCGGCCAGGACCGCGGCCTCGTAATATCCGCCCGAGGAGAAGTAGCAGTACGACAGGAAGTAGCGGGCCTTGTTCGCCTTGGCCGCGTCCTTCGCCGGGTCGGCCCTGCGGACCGCCTGCTTGAACAGGCTGATCGCGCGGTCCCACTCGTGCGTGGACATGGCCGAGTCGGCCTGGGCCATCGCATCGTCGTACGAGAGGTTGGCGATCTGCGACGGGCTGAGCGCGGTCTTCGGCTTGTACTTGAGCAGGAGGTTCAGGGCCTCGGGCTTGTACGGGGAGAAGTAGCGAACGACCTCGCCCAGGCGGTCGGTCGCCTTGCGGGTGGCCTCCTCCTTGTCCGTCTCGTTCATCCCCTCGGTCAGGGCGAGCAGGTTTTTGGCGAGCTCCAGCTGCACGCCAAGGCCGAACTCGTCGGTCCGCGCCCTCGGATACTGCTGGAGCCAGCGGGCCGCCTCGTCCACGGCCAGGGCGTGCTCCTGCCTCTTGCCGATCACGATGATCCGGTAGTACCCCACGCGGCGACGCATCTCGTCGAACTGGGCGTCGCGGATCGGCTGGGCGATGAGCTCGTTGTAGATGCCCATGGACGGGCCGAGCTTGCCCTGCTCCTCGTAGCACTTGCCCCGCAAGGCGTACGCGGTCTGGCCGGCAAGCTGGGTGCGATGGTCCTTGTACAGGAGCTCGAACTGCTCGCCGGCCTTGTCCAGGAGCTCCGCGCGTTCCTTGGCCTCCATGGGCCAGGTCTGGGCGTCCTCGTAATCGACCACGGCCCTCTGCAGCCTTCCGTTGATCAGGCTCTGCAAGGCCCGTTCGCGTTCCTCGAACCGGGAATCTTCCTTGGGGATGAACTTGGGGAAGGCGTCGAAGTTCGTCTTGAACACGGGCAAGGCCGCGTCGTACGCCTTGCGGGCCTCCACGAACGAGGCGCGGGCCGAGCCGAGCTTGGCCTGGGCCTCGGCGTCCTTCAGCTCCTTGCTCTCCAGGTAGGCCGTGTGGCCGCGCTCGATGGACAGGCGGGCGAGCTGCATGAGGGCGTCGGGCGCGAGCGGATTCTTGGGGTTGTTCTTCGCGAAGCCATCGAGCTTCGCGCGGGCGGCGTCGAGCAGCGTGTTCTTGCGGGCCACGTCGTTGCTCGCGGTCGCCTCTTCGAGTAGACCTCGGCCTTCGTGATATTCGAGCGCGACCTTCAGGTCGGGCGGAGTGGCGGGATCGTTGCGGAGGCTCTCCAGGTAATCGCTCGCGAGGTCGTGATAGCCCCGCTCCCTCAGGCCGGAAAGGAACTTGAGCGCCTGCTTCGCCTCGGGAGAGGCGTCCTGAGCCTTCGCCTCGGGGGCGATCAGGCCGAGGAGTCCGAACCCGAGGAGGGCAAGCGTCGCGCGACGGAAGATCATGGTGCGGGGGCTCCCCGTCCGGCGGCGGACAACGAAAGCGTGGATGCGTTGGCTTTCCTTCATCGTACGACGCGCCGAGAGGCGTCGTCAACGACTTCACGGAGCCTCGGCCCGATAGGCGAACCGATCCTTGAGCCGCAGGATCGGCGACTCGATCGCGTGCCACGACACGACCGCCACGGCCAGGGTCACGCCCAACTTCGCGGCGCGGGCCGTCCAGGTCTGCTGATAGAGGAACGTCCCCCCGTCCATGAGCCAGAACACCGGGATGTGGTAGAGATAGAGCCCATAGCTGATCAGCCCGAGATAGCCAAGCACCGGGTTCCGCAAGGGCCTCAGCGCGGGGCACCCCGCCCCCGTGACGACCAGCCCCACGAGCCCGAAATAGGTCACGCCCACCGCCAGGATCGTGGACGACGGCCGATTCGGGGTCGGGAGGCCGAGGAACTGCACCGCGCTTCCCGTGGAGATCATCCCCCAGGCGAGATAGACGAGCCCCCCCAGGAAGCACGCCGCCGAGACCTTCACGACCCGCGAGGCCTCCCAACGCATCCGAAGGGCCGCGAGCAGGCCGCCCAGGGCGAACCCGTCGCAGCGGGCGATCAGGATCCGCTCCGAGAAGCGGCCCCAGGTCAGGTAGCCCCCTTCCCTCGCCATCCACCCGATCGCGATCGTGGCGAAGCAGAGCCAGAGGATGCGTTTGGGCCTGAGCAGAAGGACGAGCGCAGGCCAGATCAGGTAGAACTGCTCCTCAAGGGCGAGCGTCCAGGTGTGATCGAACGCCTGCATCGAAGGAGAGCTGCCCCTCCAGTAGAGCCGGATGTTCTGCGTGTACGTGAGATAGTACGGCACGCTCTCCAGCGACACGGGCTTCGGCAGATAACGGTTGATCGCCACCAAAAAGCCCAGCGTGAGGTAGTAGATCGGCCAGATCCGCAGCCCCCGCCTCGCGTAGAAATTCACCAGGAACCCGCGCGTGTCGCCGTGCCTGAGGATGATCCCCGTGATCAGGTAGCCCGACAGGACGAAGAACAGGTCCACGCCCGTCCAGCCCGGATAGAAGGCCTGGGGGTTGAGGTGGAACGCCACGATGGCCACGGCCGCCAGGCCTCGCAGCGAGTCGAGCTCGGGGATGCGCTTCATGACCGAAGACTTCACCACAAATGGGGTTCGCGCGGAAGCCGCGAGCCGGGATGGCGGTTGATCTTTGCTCGCGGAGGTCGGTATCTTGCACCGGTCCTCCGGCGATCCGCCTCCGGCCGTCCCTGGTCCCGAGAAAGCGTCAGGCCGCGATGAAGCCCCAGACCGGAATGCTCCTGCGACTGCTCGGCCCCCTGATCGAGATCACCTGCGCGGCGATCCTCGTGCGCGTGTGGGGCGAGGGCCGAACGATCGGCGGCGTGGCCGTCGAGCCCCTCCTCATGTTCGGCTTCGCCGTGGGGCTGGCCATGGTCATCGCGGGGCTCACGCTGGTCAAGAAGCCCTCGACCCTTCGCCGGCCCCACAACGATCAACACCTCCTCTGATCCCGCCCGATCAGCCCACCCGTCGAGCGCATCCATGCCCCAGATCGAAGCAGAATGGGTCGAGCCGGCGGACGCGCGGTCGCGCCCCCCTGGCGCACCTCGCGGCCCGGTCGGACGCGTGTTCAAGTATTACGACCTGATCATGGCGGCCTTCGTCACGATCCTGCTCTGCACGAACCTCATCTCCGCGCCCAAGCGAGCCAGCGTGGGGGGATTCGTCTTCGGCACCGGCGTGCTCTTCTTCCCGATCAGCTACCTTTTCGGCGACATCCTGACCGAGGTCTACGGCTACGCCCGATCCCGCAAGGTCGTGTGGGCGGGCTTCGGCGCGATCGTGTTCGCCTCGTTCATGAGCTGGACCGTCGTGAACCTCCCGCCCGACCCGTCGTGGAAGAACCAGGCCGCGTGGGAGACCGTGTTCGGAGGGACCTGGCGCGTGGTCCTGGCGTCGATCCTGGGCTTCTTCGTCGGCGAGTTCGTGAACTCGTACACGCTCGCCCGCATGAAGGTCCTCACCCGGGGCAAGTACCTCTGGACCCGCACGATCGGCTCGACGATCACCGGCGAGGCCGCCGACTCGCTGGTCTTCTACCCGATCGCCTTCCTCGGCCAGCCGAGCTGGCCCCTGGACAAGGTCCTGCTCGTCATGGGCACGAATTACTGCCTCAAGGTCGCCTGGGAAGTCCTCGCCACCCCGCTCACCTACGCGATCGTGGGATACCTCAAAAGAGCCGAAAATGAAGACTTCTACGACGTGAACACGGACTTCACGCCGTTCTCGCTGGAGACCTGATGGCTCAAAAGGCGAGACCTCAACGCAGATGACGCAGATGAGCACAGATGTTAAAACACGATCTCTGATCTTGATCTGCGTTCCTCTGCGACATCTGCGGACCGTGAATCATTCCAGGGAGGGATTTCATGTGCGGGATTGTCGGCTATACGGGCCCTCGCGAGGCGACCCCGATCCTGCTCTCGGGCCTGCGGAGGCTCGAATATCGCGGGTACGATAGCGCGGGCGTGGCCACCCTGGATGGCCTCTCGCAGTTGATCGTCCGCAAGAAATCCGGCCGCGTGCGGATGCTCGAGGAGTGGATCGAGCAGGAGCCCGCGCCCGGATCGTGCGGGATGGGCCACACGCGCTGGGCGACCCACGGGCCGCCCTCGGACCGGAATTCGCACCCGCACATCGGGGGCGACGGCGAGGTCGCCGTCGTGCACAACGGCGTGATCGAGAACCATGCCGCCCTGCGCTCCGAGTTGCAGGCCGAGGGCTTCGTCTTCCGCACCGAGACCGACACCGAGGTCGTGGCCCACCTCATCGCCCGCGAGATGCGAGGCTCCAGCGACGAGGACCTTTTCGGCGCCGTCCAGAGGTCGCTCCCGAGGCTCGAAGGGACCTACGGCCTGGCCGTGCTCAGCCCGAGAAATCCGGGCCTCATCGTGGGCGCCCGCCTCGGCAGCCCCCTGGTGGTGGGCGTGGGGGAGGGCGAGCACTTCCTGGCGTCCGACGCCTCGGCCATCGCCCCCCACACGGCCAACGTGGCGTACCTGCAGGACGGCGAGGTCGTCCGGCTCACGCCCGACACCTTCGAGATCCGCCACCGCGAGCACGGCTCGATCACGCCCCGGATTGACCGCATCGACTGGAAGCCCGACGCCGTGGAGCTCGGCGGATTCGCCCACTACATGCAGAAGGAGATCCACGAGCAACCCGTCACCGTGCGAGACGCCTGCCGGGGCCGTCTGCGACGCGCCGAGGCCACCGCGCAGTTCGGCGGCCTGAACATGACCGCCAGGCAATTACGCCGGGTGCGCCGCGTGGTCTTCGCCGCCTGCGGGACGAGCTGGCACGCGGCTCTTGTGGGCGAGTACCTCATCGAACGCCTGGCCCACCTGCCCGTGGAGGTCGAGTACGCGAGCGAGTTCCGCTATCGCAACGCCCCGCTCGACGACCGCACGCTCGTATTCGTGCTCTCGCAGTCGGGCGAAACCGCCGACACCCTGGGCGCCCTTCGCGAGGCGAAGCGGAGAGGGCACCCCACGCTCGCGATCGTGAACACGGTGGGGAGCACGATCGCCCGCGAGGCCGACGGCGGGATCTACCTCCACGCCGGGCCCGAGGTCGGCGTGGCCAGCACCAAGGCGTTCTCGGCCCAGGTCACGGTCTTGACCCTGCTGGCGCTGGAGCTCGGCCGCCTTCGCTCCCTGCCATTTACCGACGGGCTGGCCGTGGTCGACGCGATGGAACGCCTGCCCGAGGCGATCGCCGCGGCCCTCGCCCGAGAGCCCGAGGTGATCCTCGCCGCCGAGCGACTCGCGCCGGCGAGGAGCGCCTTGTTCCTCGGTCGCGACCTCCACTATCCGGTCGCGCTCGAAGGCGCCCTGAAGCTCAAGGAGATCAGCTACCTCCACGCCGAAGGGTATCCCACGGCCGAGATGAAGCACGGCCCGATCGCCCTGATCGACCCCGAAACGCCCTGCGTGTTCGTCGCCCCGAAGGGCCCCCTGCACGCCAAGACCCTGAGCAACATCGAGGAGGTCCGCGCCCGCCGAGGGCCCGTGATCGCCGTGGGCACGCAGGGGGACCACGCCCTGCGATCGATCGCCGACGTGATGCTGGAGATCCCCGACGTGGCCGAGGTGGTCCAGCCGATCGTGGCCGTCGTCCCGCTCCAACTCCTCGCGTATCATGTGGCCAGGTTGCGAGGCTGCGACATCGACAAACCGCGGAACCTGGCCAAGAGCGTGACGGTGGAGTGACCCCGGCCAGCTCGAAGCAATCAACCGGCAGGTCGCCAGGCCACCAAGAAACTCGAAAAATTCCGACCCTGGGAATTCTTGTTCCTTGGTGCCCCGGCGTCCTGGCGGTTAATCTTCCACGATCCGGCGACCGAACCATTGAGGAGCAAGGCCATGGCCATCCCCATCATCGACACGCATCAGCACCTGTGGGACCTGAGCAAGTTCAAGCTGCCCTGGCTCGACGGCGAGCCTCGCCTGAACCGGTGCCACGTCCCCGAAGACTATCAGATGGCCATCGCCGGGCTGAACATCGTCAAGAGCGTGTACATGGAGGTGGATGTCGAGCCCTCCCAGCAGACCGCCGAGGCAGAGTATGTGCTCGACCTGTGCGAGAAGAACAAGGCCATCCCCTGCGCCGCGATCATCTCGGGCCGCCCCTCGCACGACGGGTTCGCTGCCTACCTGGATCAATTCAAGGGACGCGCGGCCCTGAAGGGGCTCCGCCAGGTCCTGCATGGGCCTTCCACCCCCTCGGGCTACTGCCTCGACCCCAAATTCGTGGCCGGGATGAAGACCCTGGGCGAGCGGGGGCTGAGCTTCGACCTCTGCATCAAGCCGACCGAACTGCCCAACATCGCGAAGCTGCTGGACGCCGCGCCCGACACCTCGTTCGTGCTCGATCACTGCGGCAACGCGAGCGTGAAGGACAAGGACCTGAGCACCTGGAGACGCGACCTGGCCAGGGTCGCCGAGCGCAAGAACGCCGTCTGCAAGGTCTCGGGGATCGTGGCCTCGGCCTCCCCCGGCCCGTGGACGACCGAGGACCTCGCGCCCATCGTGAACGGGGTGCTCGACACCTTCGGCCCCGACCGAGTGGTCTTCGGCGGAGACTGGCCGGTCTGCACCCTGGCGGCCTCGCTCAAGGAGTGGGTGGACTCCCTCAGGCAGATCATCGCGACCCGCAGCGAGGTCGATCAGAAAAAACTCCTGCACGACAACGCGATCCGGGTCTATCGTCTGGCCTGACGGATCACGATTGAACCGCCAGGGCGCGAAGCCGCGGAGAGCGAGGAAGCGAGAATCAAGATCTCCATTCTTCTCACTCCCCGCGTGTTCGTGCCCTGGCGGTTCCACTCAAGCCTTCTTGGCAATGTTCACATAGGCGTGAACATGCGGGGCGCCGCGGAAGTGCCAGACGAAGTTCGGCCCTTCGATCCGCCAGAGGTCCCATTCCTGGTCGTCGCCCAGGTCGTCCGCCTGGTAGAACGCCATGCGCAGGGCGTCGATCCCGCCCCCGCTCTTCATGATGTCCATGGCCTCGGCCACGTCCTTGTCGGGATAGGGGGAGAGCAGGGTCTTCATGACCGACTCGACCAGCGTCTTCTGGTCGCTCGACATCTCGCCCACGGTCAGGCCGGGGAACATGCCCGACTCGCCCTGCACGGCAACGCGGGCCTCGCCCGGGGCTTTGGCCACGAGGGCCTTCTCTCGCTGCTTGCCGTCGAGGGCCTTGAACACCTCGTTGGCCTTCTGCGTCTGGTAGTAGAAGACGTTGCCCGGCAGGCCCTTCTGGCCGTCGCCCACGCCGTGCCCGTAGACGATCGGCCCGCCGAACGCGGCGTTCTCGGTCGAATCCCCGTCGGCGCGGATCGTGAGGTGCCGGCCCGTCATGACCCACTCGTACTTGCCGCTGCCGGGCTCGCCGAACAGGGCCACGCTGTAGTTGCCGATCCCGTCGTGGTCGTCCTTCATCTGCTTCTGGAAGCGCTCATATCCCTCGGGGCTCGTCACGCCGCGGAAGATCTCGTCGATGAGCTTCTGCTGGTCGGCGGTGAAATCGTCGCCGATGGTCATCTCGGTGATGGCCCAGTTGGCGTTGATCCGCGTGCGCTTGGGGTCGTCCCAGGGAAGGCAAATGACCTTCTTCTGGGCGTCGGTCAGGGTCGCATGGAACCGCTTCACGGCGGTCTCAGGATCGATCGCGCGAGGAACCGGCGCGGCAAAAACGAGCCTCGGCAAAAGGCCCCCCACAAGGGCGGCGCCCCCCACAGCCTTCACAAAGTCGCGACGGGAGGTCACATCAAAGGAATGCCCCTCGGGGCGAGCGATCGGAGAATGATCGGCCATGGCGGCGGTCCTCGGGCGGGTGAGAGAAGGAAGGACGCGGGCGAACGCGCAACGCCCACGCAAGCCTGACTCTAACGCGACCCCTGGCCGCGAGGAAGTCCCTACCACGATCTCACACCCGGTCCGCCAGACTCGGATCGCCAAAGCTCAGAGGATCGGCACCGCTGAGTAGGGACATGGATCGAAAAGAAGGCACCGCAGCGGTGCGAGGCCCGATGCATCGCGGAGTTAGGAGGCCCTCAAGGCAACCTCTTACAATTGTCAATAATCAGAATGTCCCCTTTTCCCTTTTCCCAGAATGTCCCCTTTTCCGCCCTTCCGTCCCCTTATTCCGCCCCGCGGTTCAGCCACCGATTTGCGAGATCGCATAGCGCAGGGAATCGCTGGGGATACGGATGAGGCCGTCCATCGGCTCGCCGAGGTCGATGATGAGGAAGATGGACGCGGCGATCGACGCGGCGCAGACGCTCAGGGTCACGACCACCGTCGTGTTCCTCGGCGTGAGCAACGCGAACCCGGCGAACAGGACCCCCAGCCAGAAGGTGAGCACCGCGAGGAACGGCAAGGGCAGCAGCGGCGGCGAGGGCTGTCCGAGCGACCACCGAATCTTCGAGAGCTCCACGCCAAGGTCGAGGGCCTGCTTCAGGATGGCCCGCTGCCCATCGGTCTTGGGGTCGAGGGCGTGGACCGCCTTCGCGAACGCGAGCCCCCGGGCGGTGATCACGCCCGCATCGACCCCCTGGGTGTCCGTCCCCGAGCCCTGCTCGGGCCAGATCGCCGCGACGGCCGTCTCCACCACGCCGCGTAGCGCCTCGCGGACTGGTGCCGCCTCGGGCCCGTATGCGGCCAACGAGCGGTCGAGGACGATCACGTCGGTCGAGAGCCGGGCGAAGCCATCGACCTCCGAATCGAAGGCCGTCTTGGCCGACGCGACGAGGAGCCCGATGACCAGGGCCACCATCGTGGCGATCAGCCCGATCCCATGCTGGATGGCGTCCTTCGACCCGCCGTCGAGATGATCCCCGGGCAATCGCGAGCGGAGAGAGAATCCGGCGATCATGCCCACCATCGACGCCGCAAAGACCACCGACGCGATCAGCAACGATCCCATCCGAACCTCTCAATGGTATGTCAAGCACGAGAACGCCGACGACGGCGTCCAGGCCACATCATCGATCTTCGGCCCCAGGAGGCGATTCTATCCGCGTACCAATCGGCGGGCTAGCGATCACCCGACCAAATTGGCCCCGACAGCGAGACCAGGGGAAAACGGGACATTCTGCATTGTTATGGAAAAGGCGGGGAAAAGGGCCGCAAATTAGGGTCGGCATGATTCAGCCGTCAGATCAAGGGTATTGACAGGGCTGAACACGTCGGTACTATGTGGAGCGTAGTACCAATCTGGCGGGATGGGGGCCGGGGATGCGGGGATGGGATGCCCAGTTGCGGCGCGGGGTTGTTGAGCTTGCGGTTCTGGCCACGATTGGTCGTGGCGAGACGTATGGATACCGCATTGTTGAGCAGCTTCGTGATCTGCCCGGTCTGGAGTTCACCGAGAGCACGGTTTACCCGGTGCTCACGCGACTGGCGAGCGAAGGGGCGATCGCGGTCCGGGCGGAACCGTCGCCTTCGGGACCGCCCCGCAGGTACTACCGGATAACGGAGGAGGGCCGCTCGCGGATGGTCCGCATGGCGGCGGGATGGACCTTGATGTCCGGGTCGATGGCCCGGCTCCTGGAGGGAGCGAGTTCATGAACGTGACGATGACCACCGAGCGGCTACCCCGCGCCTTGCAAAAGCTGATTGACGCCAGGCTGGACACGATCGACCGGATGCTGCTCGGTCGGCTCCCACGCGCTGACAGGCTGGCGGTCACGCGGGACGTCGAGGGCCAGATCTTTGACCTCCTGGGCGAGCGCCCGGGTCACGAGCTTGATCGCGACGACGTCTTGATTGTGCTCTCCCGGCTTGACCCGCCCGAAGCTTACATTCCCGAAGAGGGGGGATACGAGGCGACCGCCGTGCTCCTGCCTTCGTCGTCCGTTGCCACGACGAGACGCTCGATCAACACAGAGGCCACTCTTGACGAACGCCGACGGGCCACCGTGATCGGGATCATCGGTCTGGTGCTGCTGGGCCTGGTGCTGGTCTGGCCGTTGGCGTACATGTTCGCCTTGTTCGCGGGTCTCGGAGAAGTCGCGCTCATTGGCTTGCTGGGCCTTTCCGCCCTGCTCTTGCTTGCGGCGGTGCCAACCCTGGTTCTCTCGATCCTCTGGAGGCGCGGGGGGAGCTGGGCCACGCTGGGAATCGTTGCGGGAGCGATCGGCCTTGTAGCCGGGCCGCTCAGCTCGATCGTCTTCTTGTTTCTTAGTTGACGCTGTTTGGTGATGTTGGTCACGAGCCGGAAGCGTGGGGGA
>JANOBY010000237.1:0-5331 GCA_031411935.1 Planctomycetales bacterium
GGGCATCGAGACCCGCACCAGGGAATCGCCCCCTCGTTCCCAGGCTCCGGCCTGGGAATGCCGTCTTCGAGGCTCCGCCTCGCTCTTGGCCCCCGGGCCAACGCCGGGACTCCGGCTCGTACGCCATCCATCGTCCATGCCCGAACTTCCGCAGACAAGGCCGAGGCGGAGCCTCGCGGACGGCATCCCCAGGCCGGAGCCTGGGAACGAGAGAGACATCGCCATCTGTTCACAGCGGTGGCATGAGGACCCGCAACAGGGGACCGCTGACTGGTCGGATTGTCCGCGTGGTCGTGACTGGGAAGGTCCTGCCGGAAAGACGTGGGTGGAGGGTGGGCGAAGCTGCGCGGGGCGGTTTGGATCGCTTGCGATCGACCTCGTCTTCCTCGGTCGCGCGGGTTCAAGTCACCGTTTGCTCCGGCCCGAAGGAGAAGAGAGGGAGGTCCCCAAGCGGAGCGGTCCGCGACCTCCGGACCCCTGGCAGGGAGGCACGTGCGATGAGCGAGAGTGAGAACGAGAATGAGAAGGTTTGCGGCGTCGACCTGATCCGCTGGACATTCCGCGCCGGGGCCGACAACCGCGCGGCGATCGAGTCCCACCTGGTGGACCTCGGCCTCGACGTGATGGTGGTGGGCGACGGCGAGTTCCACGTCACCTGGGAAGAGCCCGACCGCGACGCCGACGAGCTCGCGGCCGAACTCTGGGAGATCAACGGCGAAGCGTTCGAGATCACCCAGGAAGAGTTCTACCGCTTCAGCCACCTGATCCTCCAGCCCGACGAGACCGACCAGTCGCAGGCGGCGTGAACAGCCCCCTCGGTCGGCGCCAGGAACCGATCCGCGAGTACGGAGAGCCGAAGCCCAACCGGCCCTCCGTATTCGCCGCTCTCCGTTTCGGTCAAACGGCGGAGTCCACTCGACGCGAGACGGAAAACACGTCCGCTGGAAGATCCCTCAAAGCCACCACCCTCCATCGGGTGCCTCGATGGAACGGCCACCGGGGATCGTGACGAGAGTGATCCCCACGCGGCATGGGACGTGCCTTCCATCGCCGGAGATGATGGGAACGATCTCCGGCAAAATGGCTAGCTCGAACCCCGACATGACATGCCGGTTTCGGAATTTCAAAATCGGGATGGGTTGAAGAACGGGTGACCGAACCTCGGGCGAGGCCCGCTGGCCCACTCTCGAAAACAGGCCCAAAACGGCCCCCCAAAAGTGTAAAGGGTGAACCCCCTCGACGGATCGGCGGATTTTTGTCCATCGCCAAAGGACTTACGTCGACGGTAAAGTGCGAGGGCTCGATTAGAATCGGCGGCTGCCAGATCGTGCCATCGTGGACATCAACCATGAGCCTGCCGCGAGTCCGGTTCACCGTGCGGGGGATGATGGTCATCGTGGCCCTCCTGAGCACCTTGCTCCTCTGGGCGGCGAGGTGGAGGCGGGAGATCCCGGCAGCTAATCCTTGGCAGATAGGTGTAGGCACGGGCATGAGCCAAAGCCCGGCCGAGGGCCAGGAGCCGAAGCGGCCTCGTTCCCCTGAGCCACTCGTGCTTCAAAGGCGGGAACCACCCGTGCTCCCAAGGGTCGAAGCTCCGTATATCGCGATCACGAACGTACATCCTGGGGACGCATACGCCGCGCTCAGGAAGGGGCCGAAGCCGCCCAGCGGACCTATCACGCTGCTGCGGGTCGAGCTGAAGGACGACGGCTCGGCCTTCTTGGCGGATCTATACGATCTCAATCGTCGATGTTTTGCCGATGACACCTGGAGTAGCTTTGGCCCGGATAGTTCCTACCGCGAGATCATATTCTTCAGCCGAGGACGCAAGGTCGTCCTCCGATCGTGGCACCCCCTGTACGAGAAGAATCCCGGCGTGGTCGCCTCCTCGCATGGCTTGGTCCCGCTCGTTGGAAGTCGGGAGGGCTTCCTCCGCCATGACGACCAAGCGTACGTCGAGAAACGTCGAACTTTCGACAAGATCGAAGGTGAACTGCGGAAACAATATGGCGACCAACCAGGCGATTTCGCGGACCCGATCCACCGTGGTAAGCGCAACTCTTGAACTATGAGTCTGTTGACACCCCGGCTGCCGGACGGACTTACGTCGAGCGGCCGGGTGTCGGGCTCGAGTAGAATCGGGAGCTAACACCTGGTTAGGGTGGGTGGTTGAGCGCCACAGGACGATGAAATGGACAGCCAGCCAGGCGTGGCAGTTGAACCTATTGTTTTCAACGGCCGTCTGAATGAAGCCGACGTGGGGGATCTCCTGTGGTATCTCACTCGCGTCGAAGTACCCCGCCTTAAGAGGTGGTTAGTCGGTGGTCTTGCGACCGGCATGGTCGTCTCAGGGATCCTACTCACAAGGATCATGATCGAACGCGATACGCGGCTTGGCGCTTACTTCGTCGTGCTCCTTGGCATCTTCCTGTGGTGCTATCTGCTCGTGCTCACGCCGGGCTGGCAAGCGTGGCTGGCCCGGCGTAGTTACCGAAGCGATCCCGCGAAGTTCCTCGAATCGCGGGTCACCTTGTCTGCGGACTGGGTGACGATCGAGAATGAGGTTTCTAAGTCGGAGTTCCGTTGGGAACTGGTTGGGCTGATTGTGGACACGCCAGCCGGACTTATGTTTTGCAACACGGCCCGACAAGCCTTGTTTTGGCTACCCAATCGCCTCTTTGAAGATAACAACGTGCGAGGGCAGGTGCTCGCGTTGGGCGAATCCAAGAAGGTTCGCTTGCAGCGAATCGCATGACCAAAGACAGCACCTATTCCGGTTTTCCGTCCCATTGTCCTCATGCCCGAGTGACAAGCCTCGACTATGAACGCTCTTTACGCCCCGCCCCCTGAGTCGTTGCCATGAGGCTGCCGCGAGTCCGGCTCACCGTGCGGGGGATGATGATCGCGGTGGCGGTCGCTGGAATGATGCTTGCCTACTGGGTCCGGTCTCACCGTTCGGTCAAGGCGGAGCGGCATGCCTCCATGGCGCGATGGCATGAGGGCATGCGAGTCATGCATGGAAGGCGCAGGACGCGGGTCCTTCAGAATCTGACGACCTGCCTGCTCTATGCGGCGAGCGGCGTGACCGCCCCGAGTTGTCTCGGCCGCAATACTATGGGGTTCGACGCCGAACATCGTCATCGCGAATCCGTCATCGAGGCTTATCACCGGGGCTACCGGGGAGGCAACGACATCCACACTCACATCTGGGCCACCGAGGCGTTGTGGTGGGCCGCCGAGGTCGGGCGGGATCTGAGGCGGTGCTGGTGGCACGAGAGGCGCAGGGGGGACCACCTGCGTGCCATGAGCACCCCCTCCCTCTTCCTGCCTGAGGAATTCGATTACTATCCTCCCTGGTAACTCGGGCGGATGGCCGAAAGCTGCAAAGCACGAGCGTGGAGGGCGTATCGTCTGAACGATGAGACGCTCCTTCATCGCGGCCCGCTGAGGCCCTCTTGCGGTTGCCGCGTCCAGTTCACGCCCCGGAAAATCATGGCCGGCCGGGGTGGGACACATCGTCGCGCCGGTAAGTTTGGGTGCTGCCCCCGTGCTATGTGTCCGGGGATAGCGTACGCTCGGGATAAAGAGGAATGGCCCTCACCCCGGGGGCCCGGTCGTTGGGTCGCCCCCGGTCGCGGCCGCAGGCGACGGCCCTGCGGAGCGTGGCCCGCCGTCTTGGGCCGGGTCCCCCGACCCCTTTTGGGAGAGTCGAGCATGTCAGAGGAAGATCTGGATCCGGGCGAACGTTTGCGTGAAGAGCTGGACGAGCTGCATGAACGCCTGGCGGCGCTGTCCGGCCGCGTGGCGGACCTGGAACGCGACCGGGACACCCTGTACGCTCAGGCCGAGACCCAGGCCGACCTCATGCGACGCGCCGAGGTCCGGATCCGGCGGGCCCGACTCGCGCTGCGCAAGATGGCGGAGGCCGCGGCCCCGTCCCCACAGGGCGAGTCGCCGGCGGCGGACCCCTCATGAGGGGCAAGGGTCGGGGACGGAGGCCCGGCCAGAGCCGAGGCCCCGATGACGCAGGGCTCTCGTTGCCCTCTTCGTGATTTTCCTTCGGCGTGGATGTCCGGATCGTTCGCAGGCCGTTGACCGAAGGTTACATCCCGTCAGGCGTAACACGAAGTACATCCGAGAAGGTCGCCACCGATCCCCGCCCGTGAGGCCGCCCTCGATTTCCTGATCGGGGGCGGCCGCGAGGTGCGCTCGGGGAGGGTGTTCGGAGCGTCATGCGGTGGTGTTACCGCCTCAGGGAATAGAGCTGCAATTGCTCCATCAGGTCCACGATCCAGGGGTGGCTCCAAGGGTGCCTGAGGGCGTATCCGACCGAGTAGATCGACACCGAGAGCGCCAGCAGGGTGAGCCATCGGTACACGCGGCTTTCCTGGCCTGGCGCCAGGCCCCGCGGGAGGACGACCATCCAGAAGGGGATGAGCCAGAAGAGCCAGCGCAGGCCCTGCGTGGAGCCTCCGTAATTCCTGGCCTTCGGGTTCCAGGCGTAGAAGGCGAGCATGGCCGCGGTGAGCAGGATCGTGAAGATCGCCGAGATCGTCATGCCTCGCGACACGCCCCGCAGCGACCGCAGGGCGCCGATCAGGGCGAAGATCACGATCGGCGTGAGCGAGAACACGCCGTGGTGCCCGAGCGTCATGTGGAAGAGGTACACGCCGGTCGATTCGGGCTTCACGTTGAAGTAGTCGAACTCGAAGGGCTGGTTCCAGTAGCTCCCCTCGTAGTTGTAGCTCTCGGTGCCGAACTCCTCATAAACGGGCTTGAATTGCCCCATGGCGGCGTACTGGGTGATCAGGAACGCGAGGATGGGGATCATCGCGGCGGGCAGGAACGAGGCGATCGCCTTCTTCGGCGAGCGGAAGAAGATCGCCACGAACAGGACCGCCCCGAAGAGCGCGGCGGGAAGCTCGTTGCCCGCGCAGAAGGCTCCCCAGAAGCCGCACCCGGCGTAGGTCCATCCGCCGGCGTTCTCGTCGTCCCAGATCTTGATCGCGAGGTAAATGGCGAAGAAGGCGCTGTAGGCCGCGACCGTGTGGTTGTTCAGGGTCTGGTCGAACGCGAAGAGCAGGGTCCCGAACGACCCCGCGAAGAGGCTGGCCATCCAGGCCCAATCGTTGGTGGCGTAGCGGTCGAGCAGCCTCACATAAAGGATCAGGAACGCGAGCATGGGCAGCACGTTCAGCCCGACGATGATGGGCTTGAAGTAGAAGACGTAAGCGGGCCACTTGATGGGCGGAGGGGTCTCGCGGACCTTGATCTTCTGGCCGGGGTTGGCGGGGTCGTCCTTCTCGACCTCGCGTTCGGCGCGGGGGGAGA
>JANOBY010000238.1:0-2654 GCA_031411935.1 Planctomycetales bacterium
GGGACGAGAATCGCGTAGCCCCAGCCCTTCGCGAGCACCTGCTGCTGCCACGACGGCCCCCCGCCGCCGAACCCGGGAGGGGGGGCGGGCCGAGGCGGGGCCTTCGCCCGGGGCGCATCGCCCGCCTTCGGCGTGGCGTCCTTCGCCTGCGGGCCGCCCGGTCGCGGTCCGCCCGGCCTCGGGCCGAAGCCTCCGAATCCGAACTCCATCATGACGGGCACCGGCCCCCTGGCGTCGGCGGGCGTGGTGAGGGTGAGCTGGATCTCGACGGCGATCTCCGGGCATCGCGCGTTGTCGATGCGCCCCACCAGCCGTTTCGTGACCGCCGCGATCTCTCCGATCTTCTCCTCCTTCGTCTCGACGACCTCCCACTTCACGGCGGGGACGTCCTTCGGCACTCGGCCGTAGACCTCGCGGTCGAAGAGCTCCACGAGCTCGGGCCGGCGCTTCTTCCACCAGTCCTCGGGGGAGGCGACCCTGGTGCCGTCCTCGCACACGAGCGGGTCGGGCAGGGTGTAGGCGCGGACCTTGGACTCGTCGTAGTTGGCGGCGTTGGGCGCGTTGGGGTTCATGCCGTTGGCCCCCTCGCGCAGGGACTTGATCCCCAGGGCCTCCATCATGAGCTTGTGGTCCTGCTGCGCCGTGAGCTTCAGCGGGGCGGGCTCGGTGGGTTTCGTGTCCTGCGCCCGGGCGGGCAAGGCGAGCACACAGAGCAGGGCGGCGGAGAAGACGGCCCTTGGCATGGAGGGGCTCCGGGGACGGAGGAAGGGTTCCGGGCAGATCGGCCTCGCGACGACCGATCGATTTGTAGCAGTCCCCGAGGGCCGAGGGAAGCCGTCGGATCGGTTTGGGCTCGGCACGTGGCGAGTTGCGCAGGGAGGAGCCCCGTCGATGGCATGAAAAGGCCCCGGAGGCCGGTCCCTCGAATTCGGGAGCCGACCTCCGGGGCGAGCGTCCGTCGACAGGCAGTGCGCGTGCGTCAGTAGAGGCGGATGGGCAGGACGGTCCCGTCGTCCATCACGATCAGGGCCCAGGTTTGCCCGGCCGAGGCGTCGATCACCTCGTTCTGGTCGGCCTTGCCCGCGACCTTGATCGCGAGCTTGCTCTTGCCGGGGAAGAGGTCGATCTTCATGGCGTTGGACGGGTCCTTCGCCCCCGCGCCTTTGGCCACGTTGTAGGGCTGGCCGTTGATGCTCACGACGATGTTGGCGCTGACCTGGTTGGCGATCGCCAGGCGGGACCGGCCCGCGGGGGAGAGGAGCCCGGCCTTGCGCGCGGCCTCGGTCTTGAGCTCGACGAGCTTCACCGTCGTGTCGTCGCCGCCGGTCAGGGTCACGGACAGCGACGAGCCCGCGGTGGCGAACGCCAGCGAGGCCTCCTCCTTCGCGACCTTCGCCGCCGAGACGGTCTCCTTCCAGCCTCGCGAGGGGAGCTGCTTGCGGTAGAGGGCCACGAGCGTCTCGACCGGGGCCGAAGTATGGACCTCGATCTCGGTCCGGAAGGGGGAGGCTTCCGACACCCTGCTCGTGGTCTCCCTGGGGACGGGCAGCCCCTTGTCATCCTCGAACTCGACCTCGCCCGGGGTCAGGGACGGGGGAGCGGCGCCGGGGACGGCGGCGGCGAAGGCCAGGCCGTCCCCCTGGATCGTGGTCGAGCCGGTCGCCTTGTCGCCGTCGTAGTCGATCTCGACCTCGATGTTCCGGGCCTCCTTCGAGAAGCCCAGCGAGAGATTCACCCGCTTGTTGAACGAGCTTCGCGACGTGGAGAAGCAGTCCCAGCCCAGAGGCTTGAGCTTCTCCTTGAAGAACGCCTCCTGAACCATGGCGTCGTCGGCCGTCGTGTAGGAGATCTGCTTGCGTGCCGCGTCGATCGCCACGTTCCTTGCCCCCGCGGGCAGGGGGACGGACTCGGCGGCGAGAGTCGCGGCCGGGGGCTGGCGATCCGCGGGCGGGGCGATGCCGGGGCGGCCTGCCGGGTTGCCGGCCCCCTTCATGGCCGCGATCTCCTTGCCGATGTCCACACCAGTCTCGGCCTTGATCTTGTCGGTGGCGGCCTTGATCTGCGCATCGGCGTCGTTGAGCATGGCCTTCAGGTCGGGGGCCACGTCGTCTCCGGCGTCGGCCACTTCCTTGGGTTTCGGCTTGTCGGCGGGCGGAACCTCGGCCTTCGGCTTGACCTCGGCCACTTTGGGCTCGACCCTGGGGATCGGGTGGATGGTCACGCGGGTCCCTCCGGCCTTGTCGGCGAAGGCGAGGACGGCGAGCCTGACCTCCTTGTCGTCGTCCATGATCACCTGCACGCCGCCGTCGCCGCGATCGCCCTTGAAGCTCCTGTCCTTCCAACCGAGCGCCCCGTAGGCCGAGCGGTAGAAGTCCCCCACGCGGGCGGGGTCCCACGCGGTGCGGTACTCCATGTTGCGGTCGCGATTGTCGAGCTGGATCTCCCTCGCGTCGTCCACGACCGGCATGTCGCTGGGCAGGGTCTCGGCCAGAAGGTAACCGGCCAGGGTGCGTCCGTCGCGGATCTGCGGGGAGCTGAACGCGATGAAGGTCACGTGCGAGCCGTTCTTCAGGAACTCCTTCGTCACGTTGTTTGGGTTGTCGTTGGGCAAGGGGTGGAAGTCCTGGAACTCGTGCCAGCCTTCGGCCGTGAGC
>JANOBY010000239.1:0-3068 GCA_031411935.1 Planctomycetales bacterium
CCCGCCGCCACCGCCGCCGCCGCCGCGATCCTCACGGGGACGAGCCTCGTTGACCGTCAGGTTGCGGCCCTTGAAATCCTGGCCGTTGAGGGAATTCGCTGCGTCGTCCGCCGCCTGACCATCGGCCATCTCCACGAAGCCGAACCCCTTGGAACGGTTCGTGTCGCGGTCGATGATGATCTGCGCCGAGAGGACCTCGCCGAACTCGCTGAACAGCTCCACCAAATTGTCTTCCGACGTGTCGTAGGTCAGGTTGCCCACATAAAGCTTCTTGGCCACTGCGAATCCCTCTGCATCGAAAAAATGAGCGTTCTGGCGAGGCTAGCGTCCTGACGGCTATCGGGTCCCGCCCAGAGCGGCAAGCTCTAGACTAACCGATTCGCCCGTTTTGAACAGCGCAACTTGATCGATTTCCGGATTTTTCCGACATTTTTTTCGAGGCCCAGGACCCGCCCGAGGCCGCAATCAAGGCCAGCGCCGGAACTACAGGTGCTCGCATCCTCAAATCCGTCCAGTAAAAACTGTGAACACATGACATCGAGACGATAATCGCCGTCGCCGAGGCTCGCGGCCATCGCCAGGTTTCGCCACGAAAAAGGCCCGCCACCGCCGCGAACCAGAACGGCACCGTCCACAGCGCCGAGAGCATCCGCAACGTGGGGCCATACACCGTGCCCGAGGGAGAAACGCCCCAGAACCTCCCGAGGCGGGCGAGCGAGGCGCGGAGGAAGTCCCCGGGGCGATCCCTCGCCAGGGCCAGCGCCGAGTCCCTCAAGGCCCGATCCGCCCGGGGCTCGGTCATGCCGTCGGTCTCCCGCGAGATCGCCTCGAACCAGAGCCTCTGGTTCGGCCCCGACCAGACCGAGCCCGCGGGGCCGTCAAGCACGTCGCGATAATAGGCCGGGTTGTTCGCCAGCGCCAGGGTGTAGCCCCCATGCGTGGTCGTGGCGATCGGCTCACCGAACACGACCGCGTTGCGGACCGTCCAGGGCAGGAGCACGAGCCCGACCACGCCCATGATGAGCGCCGACCGCCCCGCGCGAGCCTTCCACGGGCCCGGGCCGGTCGCGAGGGCGAACACCGCCGCGAGTCCGGCCGCGGGCAGGGTGCTCGGGCGGCAGAGGGCCGAGAGGCCGAAGGCCAGCCCCGCCGTCGCGAAGCCCCGCCACGTGACCTCGGCCGAGGCCGCGACCGCCCCGGCGAGCAGGAAGGCCGCCAGGGTCTCGGTCATGACCGACCGCGACTGGACCACGAGCACGGGGTCGATCGCCACGATCACCCCGGCCATGGCGACCCAGCCGGGCCCGAGCCCCCAGAGCCTCGCGGCCCTGAGGGTCAGCGCGACCGTGCCCACGCCCAGACTCAGGTGCATCGCGGCGATCGCCAGGGTGAACCGGGTCCCCGAGGTGCCCACCAGGGGGGCGAGCAAGATCGGGTAGAGCGGGGGCCGATAGGCCGTGGGCCGGTCGTTGATCTGGAAGCCGCGGCCCGAGGCGATCGACCGGGCCAGGGGCAGGTAATTGTCGGGGTCGTCGGCCTCGCGACCGACCCGAGGCGCGACCACGGCCAGGCGGGCCAGGAAGGCCAGAATCACCACGCTCCAGGGCAGCACCTTCCGCACGGACATACGCAACGACGCTCGCTCCCGACCGGATTCCCACTTCCAGGCCCCAGGGCCCTTCACGGATCATATCCCAGAATCGCCCCGCCGCGAATGTCCCGGACAATTCACGATTCCACTCACGCACCCATTGTGCTGCCCATCGGCAAAGTTACAATCACCGGCCTGGGCGGTCGCCGGTCATCTCCCAGGCAGGTTTTCCCATCGCCTCGACTCGGGTCCAACGCAGGACGCCGGGCTCATCACGTGGACGTCCACTTCTGGGCCGTGCGGGGCTCTTTCCGGGAGCGCGATCATGCCATCTTCGTTGGCTTGCCGTTTTCTCATGGGCAGCGTCCTGGGCCTTTTCACCCTGTCGGGGTCGTCGCCCGGAAGTCAGTCCGCGCGTCCGAAGCCGTCCGAGCCCATGCCCGTCGACGAAAACCTCGTGGACGACGATGCCGAGGAGGTCGAGAAGCTCCGCGACCAGCTGAGGAACCTCAGGCAGATCGCCCGGGGGGGCGAGATCGCCAGCGGAGAGATCAAGCCGTCGCAGGGCGGAGGGATGCTGGGCCTGCTTCTGGAGTTCTCCACGCTCCAGGACGAGCTCAAGATCACCGAGGCTCAGAAGACGAAGATCCGCGCACTCGGCCAGCAGACGAGCGATCGTCGCAGATCGATCAAGGACGAGATGAAGATCAAGAAGAAAGAACTGAAGGCCATGGGGCTGGAGTACAGCAAGCAGGCCAAGCTGGACGCCTACGTGATGCTCCACCAGGAGAACGAGGCCACGCTCAACGCGGTGCTCAGGCCGAAGCAGAAGGAGCGCCTCGAGCAGATCCGGCTCCGCATCCTCGGCCCGTCGGCCCTCGCCGAGCCCGCGGTCGCGGCCAGGGTGGGACTCACGCCCGACCAGCGGGATCAGGTCGAGGCGCTCCTCGTGGACCTCAAGAGCCGCCAGATGCAGCTGGTCGAAGGCTTCCGGCTGGCCCCCCCGAAGGTGCTGAACAACGTGAGCCCCGCCCCGACCACGAAGGAAGCGGCCCGAGCGCCGAAGCGGTCGAAGGAGACTCAGGGTCGGGTGACGAAGCTCGGCGATGATCGGGAGACGCTGGAAAAGCTCGCCGACGACCGGATCGGCAAGCTCCTGCAAAGTCGCCAGCGCAAGGCCTTCAACACGCTACTCGGTCCCCCCTTCGATCTCAGCGCTCTGTTCAAGATCAAGGAACCGAAGGCGGAGGAGGAAGCTCCCGCCGACGAGGCCAAGCCTCGCAAGGGCTCCGTCGCCGAGGAGCGATGATCGCCCGGATCGTTTAGTCTCTGCCGAACATGATGGGCGCCAGCCCGACCGCCATGCCGGCCACCAGCCCCACGAGGTGTGCGGCGTTGGCCACGTTGCCGATGACCCCGGTCATGCAGACGAGCAGCCAGCCGATCATCCAGACGACGGTGTTCGTGGGGATCTTGA
>JANOBY010000240.1:0-3358 GCA_031411935.1 Planctomycetales bacterium
CCAGGTCAACACGCTTCGCCATGAGAGATCCTCCATGTTGTTGCCTTCATGGAGGTTACAATAATCCCAACCACTTCACAGCAGTGGCAGGGACGCCCGCCCTGCTGGGAACCAGGGATCGGCTTGACGCGGATTCGCTGACCGACCAGCTCCTTGAGTTCGCCTCCGCCCGAGGCGATAGTGGGGCCCTCACGACGTGATGCGACCTCGAAGACGATCCTGAGGAGTCTGATCAGATGATGGGTCCGTTCGGATCGATGTCGCGCCGCGCCTTCGGCTGGTGCCTGACCGGCCTGGCCTCGACCGCGTTTGGAAAGCCTCGCGCTGACGCCTCTGCACGCGAGGCCAACCTCATCGAGCAAGAGAACGCCCACCCCGGCGCCACCGACTGGCAATTGACGCGGGTTCGCCTGGATCGCATGGACGGCTTTCGCTGCCCCTGGATCGAGGGCTATGCCTCAAGGCAGAGCCTCAAGGCGGGCGAGTCTCTCGACATCATGGTCTCGACCGATCCGGCCGCGAAGTTCGAGATCGAGATCTTCCGCATGGGCTACTACGGGGGCCGCGGGGCCCGGCTCATGACGAAGCTCGGCCCGTTCCAGGGCAAGCCTCAGCCCACGCCCACGCCCGGCCCGAAGGATCTGCACGAGTGCAAGTGGGAGAAGACGACCACGCTCACCATCCCCGCCGACTGGACGAGCGGCGTGTACCTGGGCCGATTGAGCCTGCTTCCGCCCGACGAGAACACGGCGCCCTGGCAGTCGTACGTGGTCTTCATCGTGACCGACGACCGCCCCGCCGACATCCTCTTCCAGTGCTCGGACAACACCTGGCAGGCTTATAACCGCTGGCCCACGCACTACTCCGTGTACACCCACCCCAAGGGCGGACAGGGGCCGTGGGCCGACGTGAGTTTTGATCGCCCGTATGGCCGCGAAGCCCAGTACGACGGCGTGGTGAACGACCCGCTCACGGTCGGATCCGGCGAGTTCCTCCCCTTCGAGTTCCCGCTCGCCTTCTACCTGGAGCAGCACGGGTACGACGTGACCTATTGCTCCAACAGCGACATGATCCGGCCCGATCGCGGGCTCAAGTGCAAGTCGTTCCTCAGCGTGGGGCACGACGAGTACTGGGATATTCGTCAGTACGAGAGCGTGGTAAAGATGCGCGACGAGGGCGTGAACCTGCTCTTCCTCTCGGGCAACTCGGTCTGCTGGGTCACGCCGCTCACCCCGTCGAGCGACGGCCGCCCCAGCCGCAAGATGTTCCGCGGAGGCCCGTATGGGGGCGACCAGAAGCATGCCGTAGGACGAGAGAAGGATCACGGCCCGTTCCCCCATCGCGGGCCCGACGAGGGCTACCTCATGGGCGCCCGCAACGTGGAGCCCGTGAACGGAGGAGGCGACTGGATCTGCACGAAGCCCGACCACTGGATCTTCGAGGGCACCGGCATGAAGCAGGGCGAGCGCATCCCCGGCCTGATCGGCTGGGAATATCACGGCGATCCCCCCGCCGACATCCCCGGCCTGGAGATCGTGGGCAAGGGCACGGCGCTGGTCGGAGGCGTGACCCCGCAGAAGTGGACGGCGACGATCTACCCCGGCCCCAAGGGCAACTTCGTCTTCAACGCCGCCACGATCTTCTGGGCCCAGGGGCTCAGCTCGCCGCCCGGTCACACCCTGCCCTGGACCCACTGGACTCGCCCTCATGGGCCCGACGAAAGGGTTCAGCGGATCACGAAGAGTTTGCTCGACCGCGCCATTTCGGGGCCGGCGTCAAAGGGTCGGTAGGGTCTCAGTTTGAAATCTGCGGTTCTGAGCTTTGGGCAGACGGCCAGGCCACGTGCCTGAGTCCTATCCCGGCGGAGCGGGCCCGTCGTTCTCGTGTGTGGGGGGCCAACCCGCCGGCGGCGGAATCATGACGTGCATGACCTTGAAGAAATAAAACATGGCAAAGTTCAGGGCCACCATGTTCAGCGCCAATTCGCCCCATCCATAAGTCGGCGGGTTTGAAGACGGGTCGGGAGCGGATAGAATCCCCCGGCCGCAGGCCATGCGAAAGAGCACGAATTCCAAGGCGACAATCGCCACCGCTGCCCTCAGGCTCCGCACCGTACATTGGAGTCGGATCATGTCGCCGTTTCTCCGATCCGTCGATCCGGCAGGGACGCTGTCGAACGTCGAGCCCGTTCGGATACTCGGTCGCTGCCCCTGACCGGCCACCGCGCATTGGGCTCAACGCTTGGGCGCACCCACCAGGTAAGGGCTCTGCGGGTATTGCTGCTTGAGGCGTTCGTGGACCTCATCGGCCCTCACGTCCACCTTCAGCTCGCGGAAGAGCTGCTCGATCATGGCAAGGGCCTTGGGGTGCTGCTCCTTGTCGCGATCGTAAAGGATGTCGGTCTTGAGGTAGGCGAGCAAGGCGTCCTTGGGCCTTCGGGCCGCGCGGTAGCAGTCTCCCAGCGTGTTGTGGGCCACGGCCTGGATCTCGTAGGCCTCGGGCGGCGACTCCTTGATGACCTCCTGCACGGTCGCCAGGGCGTCGTCGTACTTCTTGAGGCCCACGAGGCACTCGGCCTTGGCGAGCTGGGCGTCGCGGCCCTTCGCGTTCCCCTTGTTCGAGGCGATCACGGTGTCGAGCGCCTTGAGGGCCTGGTCGAACTTGCCTGACTTGGTGAGGACCTTCGAGTCGAGGATCGCGACCCGCTCGGGCGAGCTGGGGACCTTCTCCTTGAACAGGGCGACCGCCGCGGTGGCCTTCGCGATGTCGTCCTTCTGGAGGTGGAGCTTCACGAGGTTCTCCAGGACCGCTCCGGTGTGCCGGCTCGTGGGGTAGGCCTGGAGGAAGGCCTCGAGCTCGTCGATCGCCTCCTTGGCCTTCGCGGGCGAGGCGAGGGCCAGGTCGGTCAGGATCGCTGTGCGGCGGGACTTCGCGGCCTGGACGACGAAGGGCTTGCCCGACGCCTCGGTGGCGGCCTTCTTGAAGAGGTCGGCGGCCTCGGCGATCTGGCCGCTGGACTCCCGCGTCTCGCCCAGGGCGAAGCTGCCGGGGGTCCCCTCGTAGGTGATCGTGGCGATCTGGTCGAGGGGGACCGTCTGGTCGGGCCCCGCCGTCGGCTTGATCTTCAGTTCCGCGGGATTCTCGGCCGTGATCTGGCCCCGGAATCGGCCTCCGGGGGCCTTGATCGTGGAGTTGGGGATCAGGACCACGTCATCGGCGGCGGTCGCCATCGCGGCCAGGGCGAGCGTGAGCGAGAGGGAGAGTGAGCCGGCAAAGGCGAACGGTCGGCGGCGCATGCGGAGTGCTCCGAAAGCGGGAGAGTCGCGCGAGTCTCAGGGATTGAGCTTCGAGATCAGCG
>JANOBY010000241.1:0-9387 GCA_031411935.1 Planctomycetales bacterium
CGGTTCACGAGCGCGACGGGGATGAGGTCGTCAAGCGACCGCGAGGGGTCGATGAGGGTGACCTGGAGGTGGTCGTGCTCCTGGGGGACGACCACGGCGCGGGGGTCGAGTCGCAGGGCCTGTGTGAGGTCGGCGCTGCTCACGCGCCAGGCCTCGCGGGCCGAGGTGGCGTCCTGTTCGAGGTCGGCCAGGATGTTCTTCGCGCGGTCCACCTCGTCGCGCGGCACGAGGTCGCGGCTCAGCCGATCCACGCGGGCCACCAGGTCCCGTCCGCGTTCCAGGGCGTAGAGGGCCCCGGCGTACGAACCTCGCGACGCATGCACGCCGAAGTACGCGTCGGCCGAGGCCCGAAGCGCGGCGTTCTTGGCGGTCTGCACGTCCCAGTGGCGGGCGTTCAGCGACTGCCGGGCCGCGAGCGGCTCATAAATGGCATCGGTCAGGGCCACGTACTGGTCGAGCCCGGCCCCGGCGTAGAAGTAATTCACGCTGGGCGCGGTGAGGATGCCCTTGTTGAAGTCGGGTCCGCCTCCGTCGTGGCGGATATAGTCGAAGCCCACGTTCAGCCGGGGCACCCACAGGACCTTCGCGCGGGCGAGCTGGGCCTCGGCGATCCACACGCTCGCCTGGGCCGCGGCGACGATCAGCGGGCGATCGTCGGAGAGGCGCAGAGCCGAGGCCAGGTTGATCGGCAGAGGGACGTCGGTCGGATCGAGCGGCGCGGGCCTGAGCTTCAGGCTCATGTCCTCGCGTGGCAGAGGGGGAAGCTCCGCGCCTTCGAGCGGGGCGGGCATCCTCTCCGCGGCGGCACCCTGACCCCGGGCGGACGCGGCACCGATCGCGAGGCACAGCAGCGCAGGGAGCCAGCCGATCTGTGCTCGAAATCGTCCCATCCGGACGCGCCTCGATTTCCGTTCCACGGAACCAGGCGCGCCCGATGGAGTGCGCCTGCTCGCCTTTATCGGCTCGCGGCCGCGATCCTGTTCACGACACTTTCCGGTTCACCGGGACACGTCGCTCAGAGCGGCACGTTCGAGACGCTGGCTGGGGTGAATTCCCAGATCGAGGTGTCGGGCAGGCCCAGCGATCGCCCCTTCGATCCCGGCCCGAAGGCCACAACCTGGTTGACCACCTTCGCGATCGTGGCGGGGTTGTATTTGACCCTCAGGAAGATCCCCGAAGGGCCCGGGATCGCCGTCCCGGTCGAGTCCTCGACTCGGAACTGGAACCCCGCGCTCGTCACGGGCCGCAGAGGGTAATACTGCTTGCTGACCACGTAGAACACGCGGACCTCGCCCGGCTTCCATTCGTCGGAGCCCGAGAGGATGGGGAAGTTCCGGGGCTGGCCGGTCACGCTCACGATCAGGCGGTCCGAGGCGCGGAAGGTGGTCCTCGTCGAATTCCTCATGCTCACGAACAGGAGGTTGTAGGTCTGCCCGGCGACCGGGGGGCGGCTCTGCACCATGGTCTGCTTGAAGGGCGGGACCAGCTTCGTGTTGAACGGCGTGGGGTTCGTGATCCGGACGAACGTGAACCTCGGCCGGCGCGCGGAAACGGCCAGCTCGCCGTCGGTCGCAACCTCGGCCGCCTCGCGAGGGCCATGCGCCGCCCTCGCCCCATTCAAGAGGAGCTTGGCCTCAAGCGGTTCGAGGCTCGGGCGGAAGGCCTTGCCACGACGCGGATTCACGGCATCCTCTCCTCGCGAATCGGAGGGCATGGGGAGGATCCTCATCGCGGCGAGGCGTAAGGAGCGAAGACGGTCTCGGGGATCGGCAGCGTTCCCGAGAACGACCCATAGCCCGAGGTCTGCGAGGCCGGGTCGCGGCCATCCAGGGGCTGGAGGACCGGCGGCCTCGCCACGAGCGGACCGGTCGCGTCGTAGAACGGCGAGGTGCCCACGCGGGGGTATCCCGGGCCCCCGTCGTACGCGAACGGGACGATCCTCCCGAAGCGGTTCAGAGGGGGCTCGGGGTGGACATACCCGGGGCCACCGTAGAACGGATATCCGCCCGCGGAGCCTACGCCCAGCCCTTTCCCGCCGTACCCGTAGCCCGGGTGATACGAGAGCCCGAATCCGGGGCGGCCCACCACACGGCCCTTCCCGTCGCCCGCACAGGTCGGCGAGGAGAACGCGGCGAGCCCCACCAGGAGGGTCAAACCGCCGCCGAGGATCCGCGTTCGACTCGATCGACTCATGGCGAACCTCGGGGTTAGCGGGACGCGGGCGGGGGGCCGTTCTGGACGGGGGGCAGGCTCGGCGGGCGCGAGGTGTCCACCGGCATGACCTCGCCCGGAGGGCGGAATTCGGCGATCTCGCGGGCCGGATATCCCAGCGCGTGGAACAGGCCGAATTGGGCCTGGTTGTACTGCGACACCGTGGCGAAGTAATTGTCGAACGCCACCTTCAGAAGTTGCAGGGCGAAGACCACCTCTTGCGGCCTGTTGACCAGCACCAGCACGTCGCCGAACCTCTGCGTCTGCTTCAGGCCGTCGAAGCTGCCGTTGAACGCGAGGATGGCCGAACGCAACGACCGGTCGGCCTGCTCGACCCGCGCCGTGGCCGACTGGAGCCGGGCCTGCGACCGCGTGACGTCGGCCGCCACCTGGTCCTGCGTGCGGAACAGCTCGATCACGGCCATCGACTGGTGGCCGCGCTGCTCCTTGATGCGTGCCAGATTCCCGAGGCCCACGCCTTCGAGCTGCCAGAGCGGCTGGATGCTCACGTCCACGCGGCCCGACCACTGGTTGAGGCTGCTGTTGGGGCCGAGGCCGAACACGCCCGCCTGGAGCTGCTCATAGGGGGTCTGGAAGCCGTTGAGCAGCATGCTGGGCAGGACCATGCGTCCCTTCTCGCGGCGAAGCCGGGCGATCGTTTCCTTGACCGCCGCCTGGTTCGACGCAAGCTCGGGGCGGTTCGTGAGCGCGATGGGGATGAGGTCGTCGAGAGATCGCGAGGGGTCGATGAGGGTGACCTGGAGGTGGTCGTGCTCCTGGGGGACGATCACGGCGCGGGGGTCGAGGCGCAGGGCCTGGGTGAGGTCGGCGCTGCTCACGCGCCATGCCTCGCGATCGGAAGTCGCCTGCTGCTCCAGGTCCGCGAGCATGTTGCGGGCGCGGTCCACCTCGTCGCGGGGAACGAGGTCGCGGCTCAGCTCGGTCACGCGTCCCACAAGATCCCGCCCGCGCTCGATCGCGTAGAGCGAACCCGCGAACTTGCCGCGCGCCTCGTGGACCTTGAAGTAGCTCTCGGCCGTCTTCTGGAGCGAGGTGTTCTTGGCGGTCTGCACGTCCCAGTGGCGCGCGTTCAGGTTCTGCCGCGCGGCCAGGGGCTCGAAGATCGCGTCGGTCAGTGCGATGTTGTTGACGAGGCCGCCGCCGGCATAGAAGAAGTTCGTGCTGGGCGCGGTGAGGATGCCCTTGTTGAAGTCGGGCCCCCCGCCGTCGTGGCGGATGTAGTCGGCCCCCAGGTTCAGCGTGGGGACCCAGAGCACCTTCGCGCGGGTCAGCTGCGCCTCGGCCACCCACACGCTCGCCTGCGCCGCGTTGACGATCAGGGGGCGGGCGTCGGAGAGACGCAACGCCGTGGCCAGGTTGATCGGCAGGGGCAGGTCGGTCGGATCCAGCGGGGCGGGCTTCAGCAGCAAGCTCGCGTCGGCGCGATCCGAGGGCGGGAGCGGAGGCAGGTCCCGATCGGCCTGCGTGATCGCGGCCCGCACGATCGCCGGGCGTGCCGGCAAGGCCGTTGTGGCCGAAACTCTGGCCGTGGGGCGATTCTGCGCGAGGGCCTGCGTGCCCGTCGTCCCGGCGATCAGGGCCGGCGCGAGAATGGACGTGATCCTCACGAATCGCCGCATAGGGGCCCGTCTCCCTTCCTCCCGGCCAACCGTCTGACCCCGAGAGGGGGCGTCGATCGGACGGGGAGACTCTCCTTTCTATCGTCAGATCGCGCCGGGAATGTTCATGACAATCCCCCGACGGCGCAGTCGGGGACCGCAGCGGCAACCTGGGCGGTCCTTGCCGGCTATCGCCCCGCGAGGTAGCGCTTCTCGACCTTCGCCGCCACGGTCCCGATCCCGTAGTAGCCGACCGAGATCCTCCCCACGTGCGTGAGCAGGTCGTAGGCCCTCCACCGGTCCCAGCCGAAGTCGGATTCCATCCAGAGGATCAAAGACGAGAACGCCTGCGCGATCGACCGCTCCATCGGGCACCCGGTGGCCACCGCCATGATCTCCAGAGGGGTCTCGATCCGAGGCCCGGCGAGCTTCGCCTGCTTCTTGAGATTCACGGTCAGAATCGTCTCGGCGGGCATCTCCAGCCCGGTGGCGGAGAGCTCTCCATGCCCCATCGCGGCGTGGGCGTCACCCACGTAGAGCAGCGCCCCCGGCACGAACACCGGAAGGAAGACCGTGCTTCCCGGGCGCGTCTCGATCAGGTCCATGTTCCCGCCGTGGGGCCCTGCGGGCAGGGTCGTCGGCGAGCCCCACTCGGGGGCGGTGCCCAGGCAGCCCAGCATGGGGTCGTAGGGGATCGCCACGTCGTCGCTCCAGTGGATCACGCCGTCGCGGATCGGGCACACGTGCGTGCCGTGGGGGCATTCGGTGCCCAGCCACTCGGCCAGCTGCTTCGGGTCGGCGGTCCTCGTGGCGCACTGGCCGATCGTCGGTCGGATCTCGCCGAGGGTCACGGCCAGGGAGTCGCCGGGTTCCGCCCCCTCGATCCAGATCGGCCCCGTGAGAGGATTGCTGTAGGGCATGGTGCCCTTGTCGCGACGGTCGGCATCGCTGCGGATCTGCCCCGAGAGCGCATCCTCGGTCTCCACCCGCAGGGTCTCGCCGGGCTCGATGCGGATGCGGGGCTCGTTGTGCCGGCTGAATTCGTAAAACAGCGGCCCGATGGGAAGGTGCCTCACGGCGAGCCTCGCAGGATTCAGGGTGAGGGGACGCGACGGGCAAGAATAACACCCGAGATCTTGGCCGCAACCGGCCTGTGCGACGGGCGACCTTTTCCCCCCGCAGGATGTCAGCCCGCTCTGTCTAACATTTCTCCAACGGGCGCGGTATGCTGGATGGGTCCTCGGATTGCGGGCTCTGCGGAGGGATGGGCGATGGGACGAGCGGGACTCGGCTCGATCGGGTTGATGTGGCTCCTCGCCGCCTCATCCCTGGCCTTGGAGGACAAGCCCGGCGCGGATCCCGCGCAGGCGGAATTCTTCGAGGCGAAGGTTCGCCCGATCCTGGCGGGCCGCTGCTTCGAGTGCCACGGCGAGGCCAAGCAGAAGGGCGGCCTGCGGCTCGACTCGCCCGGGGCCATGCGCTCCGGGGGCGACACCGGGCCGGTGATCGTGGGCATGGACCCCGAGCAGAGCCTGCTCATCGAGGCCGTCCGTCACGACGGCGCCGTGAAGATGCCGCCCAAGGGGAAGCTCGACGCCGCCGAGATCGACGTCCTGACCGACTGGGTCAAGCGCGGGGCCCCCTGGCCGGGATCGAGCGCCGAGGTCCGGCCCGAGGCCGCCTCCCGCGCGATGACCATCAGCGAGGCCGACCGGAGCTTCTGGGCCTTCCAGCCCGTGAAGGACGCGCCCCCTCCGTCGGTGAAGCGCACGGAATGGCCCCGAACCTCGATCGACCCGTTCATCCTGGCGAAGCTCGAGGAGAACGGCCTCTCCCCCTCGCCCCCGGCCGACCGGCGGACCCTTTTGAGGCGTGCGACGTTCGACCTGATCGGCCTTCCTCCCGCGCCCGAAGAGATCGAGGCGTTCCTCAAGGACGAGTCGACGGACGCCTTCGCGAAGGTCGTCGATCGCCTGCTCGCCTCCCCGCACTATGGCGAGCGCTGGGGCCGTCACTGGCTCGACGTGGCCCGCTACGGAGAGGACCAGGCCCACTCCTTCCAGCCCAGGCTCTACCCCAACGGGTTCCGCTATCGCGACTGGGTGGCCGGCGCCTTCAATTCGGATATGCCTTACGACCGATTCGTGGTCGAGCAGATCGCGGGCGACCTCATGGATGGGCCGGGCCGCATCGAACGGCTCGCGGCGCCGGGCTTCTTCGCGCTTGGCCCGGTGTATTACGGCGACGCGAAGATGTACGACCAGGTGGACGACCGCATCGACACCATGACGCGGGGCTTCCTGGGCCTGACCGTCTCGTGCGCCCGATGTCACGACCACAAGTTCGACCCGATCCCCACCGCCGATTACTACGCGCTGGCCGGGGTCTTCCAGGGCAGCGAATACCAGGAGGCGGCCGCCGCCCCGCCCGAACAGGTCGAGCGTTACGACAGGGCCCAGGCCGAGATTTCGGCGAAGTCTCGCGACATCGACTCGCTCCTCCAGTTCGAATCGACAAGGCTCCATGCGTTCGAGGACGTGCGGAACCTCGCCGCGGGGCTCGCCGTGAGGGCCTCGAAGGCGAAGGAAACCCGGCCCTCCGCGCAGGAGATCGCGAAGCGAGAAGGGCTCGATGCCGACCGGATCGCCCGATGGGTCGCGCTCCTCGATCGCTCGAAGGACCACCCCCGGATCGGCGAACTCCTGAAGGCCGTGAGCCTCGCCGGGGAGCCGAGCGGTCCCGACGATGAGGAGTGGAAGCGCATCGCGATGCAGGCCGCGGAAGGGTTCCGGCGAGAGCTGGAAAGCCTCCTCGCCCGTCGCGATTCCGGCGGGAAAGTGGAGGACGCCGAACAGGCGTTCCTCGGCCGCCTGTTCGAGGACAAGGGGCCCCTGGCTGTCCGCAAGGATCGGATCGAGAAGGAGCTTCCGGCCGGTCCGCGTGCCCGGCTCGCCGAGTTCCGCGCCCAGAAAGACCGGCTGCAAAAGGCGTGTCCGCCGAAGTACGCGGTCGTCCACACGCTGAAGGACCGGGAAAAGCCCGTCGATTCGCCGGTCCTGATCCGAGGCAATCCCGCCACGCCCGGGCCGAAGGTCTCGCGACACTTCTTGACGATTCTCGGCGGCGATTCCGCCCCGTTCACCGTGGGGAGCGGGAGGCTGGAACTCGCGCGCTCGATCGCCAGCCCGGCCAACCCGCTCACGCCCCGCGTGATGGTCAATCGCCTCTGGCAGCACCACTTCGGCCGCGGGATCGTGGCCACCACGAGCAACTTCGGCAAGCTGGGCGAGCGACCTTCGCATCCCGAGTTGCTCGACCACCTGGCCTCGCGGTTCGTGCAGAACGGCTGGTCCGTGAAGGCCCTGCATCGCGAGATCATGCTGTCGTCCACCTATCAGCAAACGTCGAAGTCCGAGGCCCGGAGTCTTGAGGTCGATCCCGAGAATCGCCTGCTCGGGCGAATGAGCCGCAAAAGGCTGGAGGTCGAGGCCTGGCGCGACTCGCTTCTCGCCGTGTCGGGCCGCCTGGACCCGACCGTGGGCGGTCCGTCCCGGGCTCTGGACGATCGCGAGAACCGGCGCAGGACGTTCTACGCGGCGGTCAGCCGGCACGACCTCGCCCCCATGCTCCGCCTGTTCGATTTCCCCGACCCGAACATCACCGGGGCCGAGCGCACGCGGACCACGGTGCCTCTCCAGGCCCTGGTCGTGCTCAACGACGAGTTCCTGGTCGAGAGCTCCAAAGCCCTCGCGGCCCGCGCCCTGAGTTCGGCCGAGGACGACGGGGCCCGCATCCGCTGGGCCTACGCGGCGCTGTTCGGGCGCCCGGCGACCGACCGCGAGGAGCAGATCGGCCGCGAATACCTGAGCTCGCCCGAGCCCGAGGGCTCCCCCGCGAGCGACCTCAGCCGATGGGATCGTTACGCCCAGGCCCTGCTCGGGACCAATGAATTTGTCTTCATCGATTAATGGACGGGGGACAGACCCATGCCAGGCCCGATCGGATCGCCTCTGAATCGCCGCGAGGCCCTCTCCCGCATCGGCGGAGGATTCGGAGCCCTGGGCCTCGCCGGAGCGTTTGCGCAGGCCGGGCTCCTGGCCGCGCCGGCCCTCGCCTCCGAGGGCTCCGTCCCTGCCAATCCGCTGGCCGCGAAGCCCCCGCATTTCTCCGCGAGGGCGAAGCGGGTGATCTTCCTGTTCATGAACGGCGGGCCGTCGCACGTGGACACGTTCGACCCCAAGCCGCAATTGAAGCAGCACGACGGCAAGGAGGCGCCCGACTCGCTCGTGAACCCCATGCGCAAGAAGAAGGGGGGCATCCTGCCGTCCCCCTTCACCTTCGCGAAGCATGGAGAGAGCGGGATCGAGGTCTCGGAGCTTTTCCCCGAGGTCGCCGCGTGCATCGACGACATCTGCGTGATCCGCTCGATGTACACCGACAACCCGAACCATGAGCCGTCGCTGCTCATGATGAACTCGGGCAACATGCAGCCGATCCGGCCGAGCCTGGGCTCGTGGCTCACGTTCGGGCTCGGGTCCGAGAACCAGAACCTGCCGGGCTTCGTCGTCCTCTGCCCCGGCAAGCCGGTCGTGGGGCCGCAGCTCTGGGGCAACAGCTTCCTGCCGGGCGTGTATCAGGGCACGCACATCAATAACAAGACGGTCGATGCCGAGCGGATCATCCGCGACATCCGCAACCGGCACCTCTCGCCCGCGGCCCAGCGCCAGCAGATCGACCTGCTCCAGCGATTGAACCAGGAGCACCTTGAGCAGCGAGGCCGCGACGAGCCCCTGGAATCGCGGATCGCCTCGCTGGAGATCGCCTTCCGCATGCAGTTCGAGGCCCGCGACGCGTTCGACATCGCGAAGGAATCGGCCGCGACCCGCGAACTCTACGGCAAGGGCGAATTCGCCGACGCCTGCCTGATCGCCCGCCGCCTGGCCGAGCGCGGCGTGCGCGTGACCCAGGTCTATTACGGCGACGGCCAGCCGTGGGACGACCACGGCGACATCCTCAACCATCGCAAGCACGCGCAGAAGAGCGACCGGCCCGTGGCCGCCCTGCTGAAGGACCTCAAGGCCCGCGGCCTCCTGGACGAGACGCTCGTGGTCTGGGGAGGCGAGTTCGGCCGCACGCCCACGTCCGAGGGGGCCAAGGGGCGTGACCATCACAGCACGGGGTTCTCCATGTGGATGGCCGGGGGCGGCGTGAAGGGCGGGATGGTCCACGGATCCACCGACGAGCTCGGGTTCAACGCCGTGACCGACCGCATGCACGTCCACGACCTGCACGCGACGATCCTGCACCTGATGGGCCTGGACCACGAGAAGCTCACGTTCCGCTACAGCGGCCGCGACTTCCGCCTGACCGACGTCCACGGGAGCGTGGCCTCGCAGATCCTCGCCTGATCCGATGGCAGGGCTCCAGGGATGGCACATTTGATGGGGAATGGCCGAATGTCGCCCCGTGGGGGCGGGGGGGGCGGCCGCCCGCGGACCACGGGTGGTAGGGCGGGGCGGCCCCCCCCCCGGCAGGATCAGAGTGGGGGGGGGGGGGG
>JANOBY010000242.1:0-3696 GCA_031411935.1 Planctomycetales bacterium
CCGTTCCCGGCGGTTGCGGGCTCACCTCGCCCGGTGTGGAAGACCAACATGCCAATACCACGCAGTCATGTCAAAGCAAAACCCCGACGATTCCATTTCGCAACGCCCCGGGCGTAACGCGGCAGCCGGCCATTGCGCCCGAGCTGAGGGGAGACGGCCCGGGGGATCCCGCATTCTCGGCTCGAACGCGACGAGGCGGGAGGATATCCTCGGACGCTTCAAGGCTCAACCCGGAGGAAGGCCCATGCATTCGCGAGTTCTGAGCCGCAGCGGACTGGAGGTCTCGGCGATTGGCCTGGGCTGCTGGGGCATGTCGGGCTCGTACGGGCAGGCCGACGAGGACGAGTCGGTCGACACCCTGCGCCTGGCGCTGGACCTGGGGATCACCCTGATCGACACGGCCGACTCCTACGGAGACGGAGGGCACAACGAGCTTCTGGTGAGCCGCGCTCTGGAAGGCCGGCGACGCGAGTGCGTGCTCGCGACGAAGACCGGGTTCGTCCGCACGACCTCGCCCGACGGCCGGACGATCACCACCGTGGACGCCCGCCCCGAGCGCATCCGTTCGGCGTGCGAAGGCAGCCTCACTCGCCTCCGCACCGAGGTGATCGACCTCTACTACCTGCATCGCGCCGACCCGAACGTGCCCATCGAGGACTCGGTGGGGGCCATGTCCGAACTGGTGGAGGCGGGCAAGGTGCGATTCCTCGGGCTCTCGGAGGTTGCCCCCGAGACCCTGCGCCGGGGGTTCTCCGTCCACCCGATCGGCGCCCTCCAGGCCGAATACTCGCTCTGGACCCGCGAGGCCGAGGCGACCGTCCTGCCCGTTTGCCACGAGCTGGGCATCGCCTTCGTCCCGTTCAGCCCCCTGGGCCGGGGATTCCTGACCTCCACGATCACGGCCCCCACGCACCTCGCGCCCGGAGACTGGAGGGCGACCAACCCGCGCTTCTCGCCCGAGAACCTGGGGCAAAACGCCCGGCTGCTCGGTCCCCTGGACGAGATGGCCCGGTCGCGATCGTGCTCGCCGGGCCAGGTGGCCCTGGCCTGGATCCTCGCCCAGGGCGAGCACGTGGTCCCGATCCCCGGCACGAGGAGGCGCGCCCACCTTGAAGAGAACGCCCGAGCCGCGGACATCGACCTGAGTTCCGAGGAGCACGCCCGGCTCGACGCCGCGTTCCCCCCGGGCATCGCATCCGGCGCCCGCTACAACGCCGAGCAGATCGGGTTCCAGGGCCGATAGTCGGGGGCGGGGCGGGGCGGGGCAGGACGGGACCAGGACCCCTCTGTCCTTTCGTCCTCGCGAGATCGAAGACGGCGGCCCCTCCCCTGCCCTTGCACCGCAGGCGGACCCGGTATACTGGGCCCTTCGCGGGTGGCCCCATCCGGGTCGACCGAGATGGGCGGAACCGGCCTCCTCTCCTCTCCTTCCGTTGCCGAGGACCCTTCGCATGACTGTCCGACCGTTCCACGCGTTGACCCTCTGCCTGGTGGCGGGCGGAGGGCTCTTCACCTTCGCCGCGATTGGCGGGGGCCTCGCCCCCAGGACCGGCACCGACGGAGGCTGGAAGCAGCACGAGATCCGCCGACCCCGCCCCCCCGTGGTCGAGCCTGCAACGCCCATCGCCTCGATGCCCCCCGGGGACGCCGTGATCCTTTTTGACGGCACGAACCTCGACGCCTGGGAGGGCTCGGGCGGAGGCCCCGCGCAATGGAAGGTCGCCGACGGAGCCTTCGAGGTCGTCCCCGGCGCGGGGGCGATCCGCACGAAGGCTGGGTTTGGCGACGTGCAGGTCCATGTGGAGTGGAGCTCGCCCAGCCCGGCCAAGGGCAAGGGGCAGGACCGGGGCAACACGGGCCTCTTCCTCATGAGGCGCTACGAGACCCAGATCCTCGACTCCTTCGGGGCCGAGACCTACGCCGACGGCCAGGCGGGCGCGATCTACGGGCAGTACCCCCCCTGTTCAATGCCTCGCGCCCTCCCGGCGAGTGGCAGGCCTACGACCTCGCGTTTCGCCGCCCCCGGTTCGACGCCGAGGGCAAGGTCCTCGAGCCCGCCCGCCTCACCCTGTTCCACAACGGGATCCTCGTCCAGAACAACGAGGAGCTGCTGGGCCAGACCTTCTGGCTCCACTGGGGCGCCTACGAGGCCCACGGAGACACCGCCCCCATCGAGCTCCAGGACCACGGCCACCCGGTCCGATTCCGCAACATGTGGATCCGCAGCCTGCCCGAGCGCCCAGCCCCCACCCCCGAAGCCCTCAGGCGGGCGGAGATCGTGAAGCTCCCGGCCGAGACCCTCGATCTCCTCGCGGGCAGCTACCGCACCGGGTCCAGTCGAGGCCCCGCGTCGGTCGTGATCACGAGGGAGGGAGGGCATCTGCTCGTGAAGTTCCCGTTCCTCCCCAAGGCCCTGGTCGTCGAGCCGACCTCCCCCACCGAGTTCGCCATGACGCACACCGATGGCCGGCTCAGGTTCCAGACCAACGACCAGGGTGCCGTGACCGGATTGATCTTCGAGATCGGCGACGGCGAGCGTCCCATGACCAGGATGGCCGACTAAACCGCCTCCGCAGGATCCGGCGGATAATAACGTAAAGACTCGCAGAGCCGACACCGACGTCGACACGTTGGGGCAGCCTCATCAACCCAACCGAGCATTTAGCGTAAAGCGACGTACGGAAAACGGATCGTTCCGACTGTTCGCTTTATCCTCAGGATGCCGGGTATCGTGATTTGTGCTAGACTCGATGGCGAGGTTTCGCGTTCAGTAGTGTTCGCGTGAATCTTGTGAACGGCTCGTCCAGCCGATCTCCCCGATCTCGCGTCGCGATGGGGGGATTTGACCCAGGATTGCCATGATGTCTTTCGACCGTTGGGGATACCGAGCTTCAACCCAGGTTTTGCGGCGTCTACCGCGCTTCGGCCCAGGATTTCACCGTGCTTCGACCCAGGGTTTGGGGGGATCCGACCCAGGGAAACGTCGTCTGGACCGTGCTTCGACCCAGGAATCGGGCCTTTAAGTCCTGCGATTTTCTCGACTTAAGACTCAACAGCCTCTTGTTCCTCAACTTTGAAGCTTTCAACAACAGCGAGTTGTTGCCCTTTTGTCGGGAGGGGAAGCCTTGATTTCGGATCCTCGCGAGACTTCCTCACGGCGTAGAGCGACGAGGCTTGAAGGCCGGGACGAGTTCAACCTGGCCGAGTTCCCGCTCACGTTGCTCACCGATCGCGCCCCCCGGGGGTTCAAGACCCTGGAGTGGGAGGATGAGATCGTGGACAAGGGGACGGGCCTTCCGGTCAAGCGGAGGGTGATCGTCACTGCCTGCGACGCCTTCGGGCTGCCCACGGCGGGGGACGCCGACGTTTTGTTCGCCCTCGTGCAGCTCACCCGCGCGGCGAACAACTTCACCTCGCGCGACGTGCCATTTTCGCGATACGAGCTGATCCGCCTCCTGGGGTGGAACGACGAGGGCAAGAGCTATCGACGGCTGGAGATGAGCCTGAACCGGTGGGTCGGCACCACCCTGTTCTTCTCGGCCTGGAGGGACAAGCAGACCGAGACCTGGCAGAGCGAGAAGTTCCACATCATCGACAACGTGACCTTGCTTTCGGGGGACAACCGCAGGCGGCTTAGGGCCCTTGGCGGGGACGTCTCCGCGCGATCCTCGTTCAGCTGGAACAAGGTCGTCTTCA
>JANOBY010000243.1:0-3474 GCA_031411935.1 Planctomycetales bacterium
CAAGGCTCGCTCGAAGCCCTCACGAAGGAGCTGGAGAAGCTCGTCAATCCCGAGGTGCCGATCCGCGTCCTCCTCAAGGCGGTCGGCGGGATCACCGAGAGCGACATCCTCCTGGCCGACGCCTCGCAGGCGATCGTCATCGGCTTCCGGGTCGCCCCGGAAGACCGGGCCATCACGCTCGCCGACACGAAGAAGATCGACATCCGTCGCTACGACATCATCTATCAGGTGACGGACGAGGTCAAAAAGGCGGTCGAGGGCATGCTCGTGCCCGAGATCAAGGAAGTCCACCTCGGACGCGCCGTGGTCCGGCAGGTCTTCAAGATCTCCAAGGTCGGCGCCGTGTCGGGTTGCTTCGTCACCCAGGGCTCGATCGAGCGATCGGCCAAGGCGCGGATCATCCGCGACGGTCGCGAGATCTACAAGGGGGCCATCGAGGCCCTCAAGCGGTTCAAGGAAGACGTCAAGGAAGTCGCGCAGGACTACGAGTGCGGTATCAAGGTGACGAACTTCGACGACGTGAAGGTCGACGATGTGATCGAAGCCTACCGCATCGACGTGATCCGGCGCACCCTGTAATCCCAAGCCTCCCCCGCGATTCGCAGCGCATAATCTCCCCCAGTGAGAGGTGGCCCTGCGAGTCGCGGGAGGCGATTTCCCCATGCCCATCGTATCCCTCGTGGTGGAATTCCATCCGGCCGAATCCCATCCCCTGAACGCAAGGCAGAAGAAGATCCGAGCCGACGAGATCCTGACCAAGCTGCGGACCCACTTCAACGTCACCGTGGCGGACCTGTCGCGGGTCGGGGCCGGCGACCCGATCGCCCTGGGTTTCGCTTCCGTGGGCCGGACCCGCCGCGAGGCCCGCGATGTGCTGGATCGTGTCGCCGATGCCGTTTCGTCGCACCCCCGCGTCCAGCTCGTCCGCGTGGCCTTCGACGATCTTTGAGAATCCGCCGGCATCGCCCCTCCTTTGAGATCCCTGCTCATGCCGTCGCACCGCATCCCCCGCATCGCCGAAGCCATCCGCGAGGTCGTTTCCTCGTCCATCCTGTTCGATGTCGCGGATCCTCGCGTGAAGGGCGTGACCGTGCTCGGAGTCGAGGTCTCCCCCGACATGCGGAGCGCCCAGGTGGCCGTGTCGCTCATGGGCTCCGAGAGCGAGCAGAGCCTCGCCATGAAGGGCCTGCGCCACGCGACCGGGTTCCTCCAGGCGAAGGTCGCCGCCCGGCTCCAGACCCGCACCACGCCGGTCCTCTCGTTCAAGCGCGATGAGGGGATCAAGAAGTCGATCGAGATCTCCAAGCTGATCGAGCAGGCGCTGGAGAGCGACCGCCGCGAACCCCAGGCCCAGCCCCCCGACGCCGGCACGCCCGAGCCTTCCCCCGACGTCTGAACGAATCGTGGCGGCCTCGGTCCTCGTCCACGATGGTGTGGCCTGGGCGTCGCTGATCTCTGCTCGCCCTCTCACCATCGAACCCGCGAGAGCCCGCAATGGCCGCACCCGGCAAAGCCCAGATGTTGACCGAGGTCCAGACGATCCTCCAGAAGCGCTACAAGCTCGAGCCCAGGACCGACAAGCTCACGGTGCTCGAGTCGGTCGTCTACGGCATCTGCCACAAGGACACCACCCGCGAGCAGGCGAACCAGGCGCTGAACCGCTTCCGCGACCAGTTCTTCGACTGGAACGAGGTGCGCGTGAGCTCCATCGAGGAGATCAAGGGCGTGCTCGCCGGCCAGCCCGACGCGGAGTCCCGCGCCAACATGCTCAGGCGTTTCCTCCGCCAGATGTTCGAGAAGGAGTACAAGTTCGAGATCGACGCCCTGGCCAAGAAGCCCCTGCGCGACTCGATCAAGATCCTCGAAGAATACGAAGCCATGTCGTCCGATTACGTGATCGCGACGGTGATCCAGCTGGCCCTGGGCGGCCATGCCATCCCCGTCGACTCCTCGATCCGTCGCGGACTGGAGAGGCTCGGCATCCTGGAAGAGGGGATCGCCGATGACGCGGCGAGGAGCCTCCTGGAGCGGGCCGTCCCGAAGAATCGGGGGGCCGAGTTCGTGGACCTCATGGAGGAGCTGACCCACGACACCTGCTTGCCCGGCGTCCCGGATTGCCCGCGTTGCGAGCTCCGGAAGATCTGCCCGACGGGCCAGGAACGGATCGCCGCCGACAAGGTCTCGGCCAAGGCCGCCGCCAAGGCGGGCACGGCCGCGGCTTCGGCACCCGGCAAGGGAACCAAGGCGGTCCCGCCCCCTCCGCCCGAGCCGCCCTCCAAATCGGAAAAGCCTCCCAAGGGGCGTGAGCCCCGTTCCAAGTAGGATTTGAAAAAAAAGCGGCGTCCTCCCTGGCCGGTCGAACCCCCACGACTACAATCCCGTTCGTCGCGATCCTGTTTAAACCCAAAGACGCGTTGGGTTTCGGGCGCGTTCTCGTGGTTTCGTTCACCGTCAGGGAGTCTGATTCGATGCGCAAGCTCTTGGCCCTGTTCCTGCTCGCCGGTTTCGCCACCCCCGCCTTCGCCGCGGACAAGGACATCGTCGACACGGCCGTAGGTGCCGGCTCGTTCAAGACCCTGGTCGCCGCCGTGAAGGCCGCCGGCCTGGTCGACACCCTGAAGGGCGAAGGCCCGTTCACCGTCCTGGCCCCCACCGACGAAGCCTTCGCCAAGCTCCCCGCGGGCACGGTCGAGACCCTGCTGAAGCCGGAGAACAAGGACAAGCTCATCGCCGTCCTGACCTACCACGTGATCCCCGCCAAGGCCATGGCCGCCGACGTGGTCAAGCTCGACGGCAAGGAAGTCAAGACCGTCCAGGGCAGCCCCGTCACGGTGACCGTCAAGGGCGGGACCGTCATGATCAACAAGGCCAAGGTCGTGAAGACCGACATCGCCTGCACCAACGGCGTGATCCACGTGATCGACACCGTGATCCTGCCCCCCGCCAAGTAATCTTGATCGGAACATCTCCAGATCGAGAGACCATCCCGACCCCTGCGGTCGGGATGGTCTTTTTTGCATTCCCTGTGGTCAGGTCGTGTTCTCCCGAGGATCCTCGGAGCCGCCCGGAGATCGACTCAGCGCGGGAAACAACGTCCGAAGGCCTGGAGGTAGCGGATCGGGCCGCGGAGGCGGATCTTGCCCCGCAGCAAGGCCCAGAAGAGGTTCTTTTCGCCGGCGAGGAAGCCCAGCCACGTCGCCGAGTCGGCGCGGATGTGGAGGTCGGGCGTCCCCGAGTGGCCCTCGATCACCGTCAGTTGCCCCTGGCGAATCTCGACCGTGGCCTCCGAGGTCTCCTTGCCGGTGAAGGTGAAGTGATACACGGCCTCAAGCCCGCGGGCCGCGCCTCTCTGAAACGTGAGCTTCATCCCGAAGAGGAAGGAGCGGATCGTCGGGACGCGAACCCCTCGGGCATGACGGGTGGTCTTGTGGGGGAATCGCTTCTTCACGTGGAGCTCGGCGTCCGAGCCCGGGA
>JANOBY010000244.1:0-5314 GCA_031411935.1 Planctomycetales bacterium
CCGAGTTTTGTTGGAGTGTTGCCCCTTCGAACGTGCCGATTTTCCCCGTCGGACGGACGACCCTTCCCGCCTTCAAGGGTTCTGGCGGGCAGGGGCGCCCGCCCCACTGGGTTCAAAATGAGCGACAGGCAAGCGGGAACCGCCGGAATACGATTGCGGGTTGTTTTCTGGCGGCCCAAGGAAGTCGAGCCGACGTGGACGTTTGCCCGACCGGGGACGAAGGAGCGTTATGCTCGGACGTGAACCGCTGTCGTTCTCGCCTGGCCTTGAGAGTCCATCGCCTGAAGAGAATGCCAAAGTCCCTCCGCCGCCCGAGCGGTATCGGGGGCGGAGGGACTTGCGGCGATCATCGTGTGAATGGCATCGAACCACGATCGGAGGTATCGATGGGCCCGACCCGGAGTCGGCTGGTTACTTGGGCATGGACTTGAACGGATCCGGGTCGGTGTCGCCGAGGCCGCCCTTCAAGGGCACCTTGCGTTCGATCTTCGCGACGGGGACAAGGTCTTCCTCGCTCTCTTCCGGCTGGGCCGGGGCGGCGACAAGCTCGGGGCGGAGCGAGAGGCTGATCTTCTGGCTCTCGCCCTCGATCTTGAGGATGCGGACGTCGACCTCCTGATCGACCTGCACCACGTCCTTCACGCGGAAGACCTTCTTCGGGCCGAGTTCCGAGATGTGGATCAGGCCTTCCACGCCCGGCTCGATCTCGACGAACGCGCCGAAATCCATCAGGCGGGTGACCTTCCCGCGGACGGTCTGGCCTCGCGAGTAGCGATCCTCGAGGTCGTCCCAGGGGCTGGCCATGAGCTGCTTCAGGCCCAGGCCGACCTTCGAGGTCGTCCGGTCGATCTTGAGGATCTTGACCTGCACCTGCTGGCCGACCTTGACCACGCTCCCCACGTCGGTCACGCGGCCCCAGGCCAGGTCGGACACGTGGATCAATCCGTCCACCCCGCCGAGGTCCACGAACGCGCCGAAGTCCTTCACCGAGCGGATCACGCCGGGCCGGATCTGGCCTTCTTCCAGGGTCTTCCAGGTCTGCTCCTTCAGCTCCTCACGCTCGATTTCGAGGAGGTCGCGGCGCGAGACGACCAGGTTCTTCTCTCGCTGGTTGGCCTCGGTCACGACCACGCGGAGCTTCTGGTTGAGGTAGACCGAGGCGTCCTCCACGCGGTTGATGTCGATCTGCCCGATGGGCAGGAACCCGCGGATGCCGTCGACCACGATCTCGAGCCCGCCCTTGTTGACCTTGGTCGGGCGGGCCTCGACGATCAGCCCCTTGCGGAGGTTCGACCAGTCGGCCTCGACCGCGGCGCCCTTCAGGGAGAGGATGAGCAGCCCTTCTTCATGGTCGAAGTGGTCGACCACCACGTCGATGATCTCGCCGGCGTTGGGGATCGGGTTCGAGCCGAACTGCTCGATGGGCAGGACCCCTTCGCTCTTGGAAGCCATGTCGACGAAGAGGCTGCGGCCGCGGACGCCGATCACCTTCCCCTTCTTCACGCCCGACGCCGATTCCTGCCCGACGTCGGCCTTGTCGGCGTGGGAGCGATCGGCCGCACGCGAACGACCGGGGGTCTGGACGTCCAGCTCCTTCGCGTCGAAACCGGCCATGGCCGCTTCGAGCTCGTCCTCCAGCTCGTCGTCCCACTGACGCTTCAGGGGCACGCCCGGCGCGAGGACGCTCTTGCCGCGAGCCGTCTCGGCATCCAGGGCCCGGTCGATGTCCGTCGTGCGCAGGACCTGCGGGCCGTCATCGTCGTCGCGAGGACGAGCCGGGCGCGGGGGCGGCGAGGGCCGGTCACCCGGCCTGGGGCCGGAGGGGGGCGAGGTCAGGGAGCTGGCGGGGGCAGGGCTCGTCGACAGGGTCGGAGCAGCGGGCGGCTCGGTGAGGGACCGGACACGCTGGATCGGGGTATCGCTCATGATCGGCAACCGAATGGGCTACAGGATGGGATCGGGTCGTTCGCGAGATTCGATGGTATCACGCGCCGGCTCGACGGAGACGCCTCACGGTCGGAATTGTACCCCGAGCGAGCACCCAGGGCCATCCGGCTCGACGCTTGCGGCCGTCCCGCCGATTCCTGCCCCTCGCGGGATGCCGGTTCCGTGCCTCAATCCCGAAGTTCGAGCGTGGCCCACAGGCTCGGGTCCTCGCCGATCGGGAAGTCGCGGCCCACCCCAAGGAATTCGTCGCCGCGATCCGGGTCGGTCACCTGGGTGTACAGGCCGAGACGCCGGTTGTTCTCGGGATCGAATCCGTTGAGGCTGTCGGCCCCGAAGAAGACCTGGACGCGCCACCCGTCGCGCAGCTTCTCGGCGCGGGCGTGGATGCCGCCCGCCTTCGCGAACGGGGCGTCGGCCAGGGCCCGGTGGATGGGTTTTTGTTCGAGCTGGACCGAGACCGTCTTGCCCCCCTTGTCGGGGACCACCATGAGGTGGAAGCGGTGGCAGAAGCGGGTCGCGCGGTGGACGTCGCGCGTGTCGCGCGTGTCGATCCAGAGTTGCACGCCGTCCGAGTCCTCGGGCAGATACGGGTCGTGATGGATCGGCGAAACCTTGCCCGTGACCTGAACCTGGATGGCCAGCCCCTGCGGGTTCCAGGCCGCGCGGACCTCGGACCAACACGGCGTACCTTCCAGCTCCTTCGTTCGCGGGAGGCGGCAGGATTCGGGGAGATCGAACAATCGAACCGATTCCGATTTCGCCGGAATCCCATCGACTCGCGGGCACGCGAGGGTCCAGCGGAACCAGAAACTCTGCGGGATCAGCGAGGTCGTGGACATGCGGGACGGCTTCCTCGACGCGAAGGGCGTTATTCCAACGTGTTATCGGTGAACGGCTTCGGCTTGGAGAAGACGGAAGGCCGGGCAATGGCCACCACGATCATCCCCAGGCCGAGCGCAACAAGGGCCATCGGGACGTTGAAGCGATAATAAGCCCATACGCCAATCAGGAGGCTCCAGATCCCCGGCTGAAACGAGTCCCAGCCGCGTCGCTCCATCAAGCCCTGCACGATGGTCGCGATGCCGATCACGAACATGATCCCCGGCCACCACCAGCCGGTCGCGAAGAGCACCCCGATGCCGATCAACCAGACGCCACCCGTAATCTGACAGGTCCGTTCTTCGCTGAGGTTCATGGCACCCTTCCCGTCGCAGAATTCCGGCCGCGTCCGCCGTCTCGTGATCCTGTCAAACCATTCGCTCGCGCCGGGCGGATATTTCAGGTCGTCCCGGGAAATCCAAATCCGGGCGAGGGCACGCCCTTCTGGCGGATCTTGGCCAGGAGGTTGACCATCTCGATCGCGGCCACGGCCGACTCGGCGCCCTTGTTCCCGCTCTTCAAGCCCGAGCGGTTCAGGGCCTGGTCCACCGTGTCGGTCGTGAGCACGCCGAAGATCACCGGCACGCCCGTGTTCAGGCCCGCCGACATGATTCCCGAGGCTGTTTGCCCCGCCACGTGGTCGTAGTGCCCGGTCTCGCCGCGGATGATGCAGCCGAGGCAGACCACCGCGGCGTATCGCGACGTCTCGGCCATGGTCCGGGCGACCAGGGGCACCTCGAACGAGCCCGGGACCCAGGCCACGTCGATGCGATCCTCGGGGATCCCGTGTCGCGCGAAGGCGTCCCGACAGCCCGAGAGCAGGGCCTCAGTGACGAGCGAGTTGAACCGTGATGCCACGATTGCAAATCGCCCAGGAGGGGTCGAGAAATCACCTTCGAAAGTCGGCATGGGTCTTGGTTCTGATCCGGGGACAGCGGAATCTCGGCAGGTCGGGGCCATGGAGCGAAGACGGCCCGAGCATTCTACGATCCTCGCGGCCAAAGTTCACGAGGCTCACGCCCCTCGTTCGCGATCGCCGGTTACGACAGGTTCATGCTGATCAGGAACTCGGCGTTGGTTTTCGTCTTCTTCATTCGGCCCGTGAGGAGTTCCATGGCCTCCACCGGGTTCATGTCGTTCATCACGCGGCGGAGGATCCAAACTCGGCGCATCTCCTCGGGATCGAACAGGAGCTCCTCGCGTCGGGTGCCCGAGCGGTTCACGTCGATCGCCGGCCACACGCGCTTGTCCACGAGCCGACGGTCGAGGTGCAGCTCCATGTTGCCGGTGCCCTTGAACTCCTCGAAGATCACGTCGTCCATGCGGCTGCCGGTCTCGACCAGCGCGGTGGCCAGGATGGTGAGGCTTCCGGCCTCCTCGATCTTGCGGGCCGCCCCGAAGAAGCGCTTGGGCTTCTGGAGGGCGGAGGCGTCGATCCCGCCGGTGAGGATCTTGCCGGAGTGGGGGGCCTCGGTGTTGTACGCCCGCGCCAGCCGGGTGATGCTGTCGAGCAGGATCACCACGTCCTTCTTCAGTTCCACCATCCGCTTCGCCTTTTCGAGCACGATGTCGGCGACGTGGATGTGCTCCTCGCTCGGCTCGTCGAACGTGCTGGCCACCACCTCGGCGTTGGTGCCCTGCACCAACCGGTGCATTTCCGTCACCTCTTCCGGCCGCTCGTCCACCAGCAGCACGAACACATAGGCTTCCGGGTGGTTCTTCAGGATGGCGTTCGCCATCTTGGAGAGCAGGATGGTCTTGCCGGTGCGGGGCGGGGCGACGATCAGCCCCCGCTGGCCCTTGCCGATGGGCGTCACCAGATCGACGATCCGCATCGACAGGTCGTCGGGCGTTTCGAGCCGCAGGCGGCTGTTCGGGTGCAGCGGGGTCAGGTCGCCGAAGCTGGTGACGTTCACCGTCTCGTCGGCCGGCTTGCCGTTCACCAGCGCGATCTGCATCAGGGCGAAGTTGTCCTGGTTCTCGATCGGCAGGCGGATCGGCCCCTCCACCATGTACCCGGTGCGGAGGCTCATGCGGCGGATCTGGCTCGGCGACACGTAGATGTCTTCGGGCGACGCCAGGTAGTTGTGCGCGGCGCTGCGGAGGAAGCCGTAGTTGTCGGGCAGCACTTCGAGCGTGCCGCTACCGTACACCACCTCGCCCCGCTCGATCTGGCGGCGGACCACGCCGACGATGAGTTGGGCGCGGTTCATGCCGGTGATGTCCCGCATCCCGTACTGCTCGGCCTTCACGAACAGCTCGGGCATCGGCATCCGGTACAGGTCATCCAGGCGGTAGATCTGCTGGCCGGGAGTGGCCGGGCGGGATTGCGGCACTTCGGGCCGGCCGCGGTAGTCGCGGTCCTGTCCGCCGTGCTGCGGCGGGCCGCGGAACTCGCCCCGCGGCATGGGCGGCGGGCGGTCGTCGCGTTCGCGGAAGTCGCCCCGCGGGCCGGACATCGGGGCCGGGCCACGCGGCTCGCGGTACT
>JANOBY010000245.1:0-2890 GCA_031411935.1 Planctomycetales bacterium
CTGGCCGAGCAGGGCCACCAGTTCCTCGGAGGTCTGCTTGCGGAGGTCAGGCACGCGGGAGGGCAAGGCTTCGCTGGCCGTGAGTCGATAGATGCGACCGTTGCTCGGATCGACCTGCCCTTCGTGATGACGCAGGTGCGCGATCTGTCCCTCGTAAAAATCGGCGACGTAGACGGCCCCCTCGGGCCCGACCTTGATGTCAACCGGGCGAAACCAGGGGTCGGTGCTCGTGAGGGCGTAACCCAGGTCGCGCGTCTGGTAGGACGATCCATCACGCGAGATCTCCGAGGACACGACGCGGCCCTGCAAGGGCTCGACACCGAGCAAACGGCCTCGAAATGCCGCGGGCAGGGTCTCGTCCCCGTAGATCACGAAGGTGTGCGTGAACCGCTCCACGGGCGCGTTTTTCATGGCGGGAAAGTAGCCGAACGTGTAGGGGTTCGAGAGTTCTCCGTGCTTCTGGAACCCCTTCAGGTAATATCCGCCCTGAACATAATGGAATCCGCGCGTGTCGCCGCCATTATGGCCGGAGAAGACGCGCCCCGCGTCGTCGAGGGCCACGCCGAACGCATTTCCTCCGCCCTCCGCGAAGACCTCGTAGCGGCGTGATTCAGGCTGGTACCTCCAGATCAATTGCCCCATCGAGTGGACGGGCACGTCCTTACGCCCGGGTCGGACCACGTCGCCGCTCACGGTGCTTCCCTGCGCGGCGTAAATCCAGCCGTCCGGCCCCCAGGTCAGGCTGTTCACGACCGAGTGCGTGTCCTCGAGCCCGAATCCCTGGAGGTGGACCTCGGGGTCGCCGTCAGGAACGTCGTCGTCATTGCGATCGGGATAGAACAGGAGGTAGGGCGGGTTGAGGACCCAGAGGCCGCCTCGCCCCTTGAGGCAGGATGAGGCGATGTTCAGCCCGTCCACGAACACCTTGTGCCGCTCGAACACGCCGTCGCCGTCGGAATCCTCGTGGATCGAGATCCGGTCCTTGCCTCGCACGTGGTTGGGCGGTGCCGCGGGGACCTTATCGTAGACCGCGCGCCAGAAGACGTCGTGGCTCAGCTCCACGAGCCCGGCAGGGTCGGGATACTGCCGATATTCGACGACCCACATCCGACCGCGTTCGTCGAAGTGGAGAGAGACCGGCTGGGCGATTTCGGGATCCGAAAGCACCGTTTGGACCTTCAAGCCGTCGGCAGGACGGAGGCGACGGAGGGATTCGGCCGGAGCAAGAGGGCCTTCGGGAGGAGAGGCCTTCACGACGGTCGCGACGAGCATGAGAAGGGCGGGAAGAACCCATCGACGTAGACGTATAACTCCCGATCCCATGGCGAACTCTCCGATCCTCTCGACAGCCGATCTGACCCAGGCCCCGCCCACGAAATGTAACTCCCTGGAATGCCTCGGGATAGTCTCCCGATCCGAGAGCGGACTTGTTCGACCGTCACACCGCGGCGAGGTGGACCGAGCCCCCCTCCGAGCTCTCGGCTAGCTCTCAGGCGACTTGAGCCCGCGTTGACGGTCGAATCCTCTCACTGCCCCCTCGGTCGTGGTTCCACAATCTGTTAAACTTTTCTCGCGAGGATGATTCCTCATCCGAATCGAAGTCGCCTGTCACGTGGAGTGACGCTCCGAATGCGGACGTTCCCACGCTTCAGGCCGGGATGCCCTGGGACGCGATCATGCCAATCCACACAGTTCACAGGGAGTTGCGAATCGCCGAGGGCTACGCGTGCGCTCGACCCGAGACTCGCCTCATCCGGTGGAGCAATCTCTCGCTTCTAGGAGGGATCGTCGCGATCATCCTCGGCACCACGACGCCCATCCGGGCCGACGATCGCGATGTGCTCCAGGAGAGCTTCGATCGCGACATTCAACCCCTGCTTCGCCGCTTTTGCTTCGAATGCCATTCGGGAGACCTCATCGAAGCCGAGTTCGACCTCGAATCCTTCAAATCCGTGAAAGATCTCCGCAAGCAGCTTCACCTCTGGCAGAGGGCTGGCGACGTTCTGGAAGCCCGGCAGATGCCGCCGAAAGAGGCCAGGCAGCCCACGGATGATGAGCGCTCCACCCTCCAGAAGTGGGTCAGGACGTTCCTCACTCAGGAAGCCAAGGCACGAGCCGGCGATCCCGGACGAGTCGTCCTGCGAAGGCTCGACAACGCGGAATACACCTACACCATCCGCGATTTGACGGGCCAGCCTTCGCTCGACCCGGCTCGCGAGTTCCCTGTGGATGGCGCCGCGGGCGAGGGATTCACCAACACGGGCAATGCGCTGGTCATGTCCCCGTCGCTGGTGGCCAAGTATCTCGACGCCGCCAAATCCGTGGCCGACCACGCGGTGTTGCTCCCGGATGGATTTCGGTTCTCGCCCCAGACCACTCGCCGCGACTGGACCGAAGAATCCTTGGCGCGCATTCGCGAATTTTACGGGCGGTTCACCACCTCGGGAGGGGGATCGTCGGTCAACCTTCAAGGGATCCAGTTCAAGACCAACGAGGGCGGTCTGCTGTCGCTCGAGGATTACCTGAAGGCCACCCTCACTTCCCGCGATGATCTGCTCGGGGGGAAGATCACCCTCGCCGAGGTCGCACACCAGAATGGCCTCAACGCGAAGTATCTTCAGATTCTCTGGAATGCCCTGACCGTCGATTCGAAGGACCAGGATTCACCGATCTTGGGTCCAATCCGGACGAGGTGGAAATCGGCCAAGCCGGAGGCCGCGGCGGGGTTGTCCGCCGAGATCCGTCGGTGGCAGGTCTCGCTCTGGAAATTCAACTCGATCGGCCATATCGGACGGACCCTGGGCCGGAAGGATGGGCCGCAGTCCTGGATGGAGCCGGTCGTCCCCCTGGTGGGCCGGCAGGAATTTCGAGTGAAACTGGTGCCCGAGCC
>JANOBY010000246.1:0-8410 GCA_031411935.1 Planctomycetales bacterium
TCCTCGACCTGTCGGGCGGGGAGGCCAGGCTGGGCCAGGCTCCTCGCAAACTGCAGCCCGGCGAGGAGGTCCCCGATTTCACCATGACATCCCAGACGGGCGAGTCGCTCAGGCTCTCGGACTTGCGCGGGAAGGTTGTGGTGATGACTTTCATCTTCACCCGGTGCCCCCGCCCCGACTTCTGCCCGAGGATGGACGAGCGGTTTGCCGAGCTTGCGCGCAAGCTTTCGGCGGTGAAGGGGCGAGAAGACGCGGTTCGGCTCCTGTCGGTGAGCTTCGATCCCGAGCACGACACCCCGAGCGTCCTGGCCCAGCACGCGAAGCTCAGGGGGGCCAGGCCTCCGCTGTGGCAGTTCGCCGTGGCGACCCACGAGGAGCTGCGCAAGGTCGTGAGACAGCTAGGCCTGACGTACGGCCCGATCGAGAACGAGATCATCCATAATCTCTCGACGGCGATCATCGGCCCCGACGGACGCCTCGTCGAGTTGAGGGGAGGGTCGGGCTGGACACCCGAAGACGTGTACACCACCGTGCGCAAAGTGCTGGGCCCGGACAGGGGGACGAATCGCCCCTGATTCAGCGACATGCTTGCAAGGGATCAGGTCTGATGTAGGCCTTGTCTCCGTTGTGATCACGGATCATGCATTCAGAAGACTTCATGCACTTACATTATAGAAATAGGGTTAGTTGAAGGCATTCCGGCGCATGATCTGTGCAATCGAAGGAATGAATTGGACAGAATGAGAAAAAGATGTTGTCAAACACTGCGCTTATGCTAGATTATCGCGCATCTCACCTCGGATTTTTCACATCGAGGTCGGGCTCGCCGTACTCAGGGATTGTCTCCCTGTCGCGGCGCGGACCGTGTGTGTCCTGATCCCCGGAGGCAGCGCGCCCCGGGCCGAATGGGCGACGGCGATGTTAGCCGTGTAGCTCGCCGAGTTCTCGGGTAGGGAGGAGTTTTCGGATGGCGACGACCAAGACGAGCACCTTGAAGACCGTGACGACCGCAGCCAAGACCCCGGCCAAGCCCAAGGCGGCCAAGGAGGCCGAGGCTCGCCTGGTCCAGGCCCGCCGTGCGTCGATCCTGCTCAAGCATGTGAGCGACCCGACCCGCCTGCAGGTCATCCTGATCCTGGCCGACGGGGAACGTCATGTCGGAGCCCTGTGCGAGCAGCTGAGCCAGAGCCAGCCGGCGGTGAGCCACCACCTGGCCCTGCTCCGTCACGGCGGGATCATCGCGCCCAGGCGAGCGGGCAAGAACAATTTCTACAGCCTCACCGACATCGGCGGAGAGCTGGCCAAGGTGGTCCGCGGCCTGATCGGCTGAACGACCTCGCGGTCCACCTTCCCGATCTCGACGAATCCTCAGGGGTTGGTCACCGACACCCCGCCCGGCCGGTGACCCACCTTTGAGGACGTCGAAGTCAGGGCAGAAGACGCTGCCCCACCGCGGTGTCGAGCTCCAGCGTCGAGCGACGTTGACGGATGAACGCATCCAGATGCTTGCGGACGATCCTCACGTAGTCCTCGCGAGCAGCGAGAACCGGGACCTGGCTCTCCTCATCCTCTCCTCTCCGGCTTCGTCTTGCCGGGAAGCACTTTCTAGGATGCCTCGCCCGGACGGGTCTGGGTTGGTTGAAACCGACCGTTTGCATCCCGGCGAGGCGCTACTCGTGATCGGCCAACAGGACCTCGGTGATCACCTGGCGGGCCTGCGCCGAGAGTCCCGTCCGAGTCCGCCCGACGTTCAGGCGTGCTTTGGATCGATGGCGGAATCGTAAGGCCAGCCCGGTCGCGGGGCCCCAGTCGTCGCCGACTCCGGGGATTTCCTGCGTCCCAGCGACGGGGAGAGAGCTCAGGGGAAGGGCTACGGGAGTTACGACGGGGGGTGCCGACGACGCCCTCCCCTCGGCGGGCCGAGTGATCGAGGCCGAAGATGGTGAGGTGGACGGCCCGATCCTTCTCCCGAGAAGTCCGCATGCAGCGCGAGAACCGGCAGCAAGACCGATCGGCCGCCCGGGCTGGACCCACCCCCTCGTGCGGGAGAATCCGCTGAGGGCTCCGGGAAAGGATCGGCTCGATTGTCGTAGCCTGCCCCATCGCGAGGATGGAGCCAGGGCCGGCGAGAATTTCTTGAATCAGCACGCGCTGAAATATGCGAATGCCCAAGGCCGTACCGGTCTCCTGCGATCGAACAGCCTCTTACTGCCCCCTATCACATACCAGGCGCGACGACAGAGGATGATTTCCATCGTTTCATTGGGAATCTCCCCCACTTCGGAGCGAAAACGGACCAAAGACAGCGATCTCTTCCGCCATGACCTCGACAAGCGTCCTGGGTTCCAGAACCGGGCAACGGAGGTGACCGTTGCCGTATGCAACTCTCACCGAATAAACTCGTACTCCATGGCCGATCGAAATTCCGAAAACCGTAGCGATGTTTTGAGAAGATTTTTGTAAGGATCTCGATCCCTGAGGTGACTATCTCTCTGTCACGCAACCTCATCGAGAGAGGGGAGTTAGGCTCATGGTGAACGGACGGTACGGCGCGACCTTCCGTCAGATCGATTCTCTGGTGCGGTTCGGCACGTCGGCAAATCTGTCCGACGGGCAACTACTCGACCGATTCTTGAGCCGGAGCGAGGCGGGAGAGGCGGCGTTCGAGGCCCTGGTTTCACGTCATGGCGGGATGGTCATGGCGGTGTGTCGTCAGGTCCTGGGCACCACCGACGGGGTGGATGACGCTTTCCAGGCGACCTTCCTGGTTCTCGTTCGTCAGGCCGGTTCAATCCGCAAGAAGGATTCGCTGGGCCCCTGGCTCCACGGGGTGGCCCGCAGGGTCTCGCTCCGCGCACGCCGCGATGCCTCTCGCCGGAAGGAACGCGAACGCAACGTCTTTCGGGTGGTCGGTTCCGAGCCCCCCGATGAAGTCTTGGCGGCGACCCTTCACGACGAAATCGCGAGGCTGCCCGAGAAGTATCGGACCCCGATCGTCCTGTGCGATCTCGAAGGCCAGAGCCATGCCGAGGTCGCCAAACGTCTGGAATGGCCGATCGGCACCGTGAGCGGACGGCTCTCCCGCGCCAGGTCGCTCCTGAAGAGCCGGATCGCCCGGAGGGGTCTGGCCCTCTCGACCGCAAGTCTCGTGGCTGCCATGAATTCGGGTTGCTCCCCTTCAAACGTGTCGGCGATCGTCGTGGGCCGGGCGGTTCGGTTGGCCAGCACGCAACTGTCGGGCGGGAAGGTCGCGGCGTCGCTGGCCCAGCTGGCTTCGGCCGTGGCCCCGTCGCCCATGACGATCGTCTTGAAGGTGGCCACAGGGCTTGTTGCCTCCGTGGGGGTGGGATTCACCGGCTGGATGAGCCAGGTCGCGCCCGTCCCCTCCGTCCATGTGAGCGCATCGGAGGCGGTCGCGCCGGCGATCGAGACGTGGATCCCCGGGGCTCCCCCGGCCGTGGTGAATCGTCGGCTTTTGGACGATGAACGCCAGATCATCTCCATCGCCCTCGCCCCCGACGGGATGACTCTGGCCTCGGGGAGCCTGGATGCCCGCGTGACGTTGTGGAATCTGGAGACGGGTCTCGAAATCTCGACCATGATCGGGCACGCCGCGGCCGTCACGACGCTATCTTTCACCAGGGACGGTCGCACGCTGGCCTCGACCAGCGAGGACCACACGCTTCGCCTCTGGGATGTCCAGTCCGGGCTAAGCAAGATGACCGTGACATGGCTGGAGCCGAATCAGGCTCCGGAATTCGACCATGGCCCCGAGTCCTGCGACTCTGGCCGTGGAACCCCCGGACGGGACCGTTGCGCCGACGGTCCCGTCCGGGATGGCACCCCCACCGGGGCCTGACCTCCCCGAATTTTCTGCGTCGGCATCCCGCCGATCAGTCCGCCGGCTCGACGACCTCGGTGGTCGTGCCGGCTTTCACATGCTCGAGTACGGTGGGTTTGGCTCCGGACGGCCAGGTGATCGTGACCTTCACCTCGTCCGCCTTGCCGATGCCCACCAAAATCCTGGGGTCGTGCGACGAGGCGAGGCTCACCCCGCCCTTCTTCTGGCGGAAGATCGTCTTCTCGGTCCCGGAAATCTCGAGTTTCGCTCCGATGGCGTCGCGATTGGACTTCGTCCCGCGGAGGTTGAGCCGGATCCAGTGGTTATCCCCCAAGCTCTCATTGCGGAGGATCGCGGGGGGCGCATCCATGTGGTTGACGATCAGGTCAATGCGTCCGTCGTCGTCAAGGTCCGCCTGGGCCACGCCTCGCCCGAGGTGATTGGTCGTGAAGTAAGGGCCCGCCGACGCGTTCACCATGACCAGCCTGCGTCCCTTGCGATACGGGACGCTGCGATGCAGGAGGGGGGGCTGCTCGAACGGTTCGTCGGTCCGCCCGAGCAGGTGGTAGTTGTTGTCCGTGTGGCCGTTCGTCACGAAGCAGTCGGGCCAGCCGTCATTGTCGAAATCGGTGAGAACGCAGCCCCACCCCACGTACGGCATGCTATCCATGTTGATCCCGTACGTGGGGGTGCGGTCGCTGAACTGGCCGTCGCCCAGATTTTGGTGGATCGTGTTGTATTCCTTCGAAAAATGCGTCCGCAAGAGCTCGGGCAGGCCGTCCCCGTCGAGATCCTCGGAATCCACGCCCATGCCCGAGAGGGCCTGCCCCTTGTCGTCGTAGGCCGCCCCCGAGCTCTCGGTCACGTCGCGGAACGTGCCGTCCCCGTTGTTCAGGAACGTGAACGCCGGGCACTGGTCGTTGGCCACATTCAGGTCGAGCTTCCCGTCCCGGTTCAGGTCCACCGCCACGGCGGCGAATCCGTGCCCATCGGTCCGGCCCACCCCCGCCTTCTCGGTCACGTCGACGAAGACCGGAACCCCGTCGCGCAAGCCCTCGTTCCTCCAGAGATCATGCCGTGTGGTTCGCAAGAGCTTGGGGCCGCAGTAGAGACGGACCTTCTTCTCGGGATGGCCGCAATACTTGTCCTTGTCCCGGTCGTAGGACCAATCGGCATAGTTGGCCACGTAAACGTCGAGGTCGCCGTCGTTGTCATAGTCGATCAGCGCGCCCCCGCTCGACCAGTTGGGGCTGTCACCATTGGCGACGGTCGCCCGGCTCATCCCGGACGCCTGGCTCACGTCGCGGAACCTGCCGTTCCCCTCGTTCAGATAGACCACGTTCGGCCCGAAGTTGCAGACGATCAGGTCGGGATCGCCGTCGTTGTCCAGGTCGCCGGCGACCGCCCCGTGGGAGAAGCCCCGGAACCCAACCCCCGCGTCGGCGGTCACGTCTCGAAACGTATTATCACCCAGATTGCGGAAGAGCCGGTTCTGCCCTTTGGGTTCGGGCTCCAGTGGAAGCAGGTTGGTCGTGCAGAAGTAAAGATCCATCCGGCCATCGCCGTCATAGTCCAGGACCGCCACGCCGGACCCGTTCGCCGTAGGGTTGAGGCGCTGCTCGGTGAAGCCAGAACGATGAACGAAATCAATCTTGGAGGCGTCGCGGACATCGCGGAAACGAATGGGCGAGTCGACTGAAGGGGATTTTGACGCCCCAGAGGATACGCCCTCGGCCTCGGGCCTCGCCCGGGGGGCCACGCCATCGAGCTTCGCGTTGCGGTCGCATCCTGCGATCAGACACAAGACCAGGGCGGACCAGGCAGCCCGTCGAAAGGAGTTGCCGGAGCGGTCGTCGCGAACTAGCGGCATCCTTCGTCTCCCGTCGAGAGCCCGCGAGACGCCAGGAACACGGAGGGCGCGTCCCGAACTCTACAGACTCGTGAATCTTCCGCGTGGGGATGGACCCATCGTAACAAGCTTTCGATCCCAGACCCAATGGCACAGGCCTCGCGAGCGAAAGACAGAAGGATCTCCCGCTTTCAGCGATGCGTGACGCCACGTGCGAACCTCGGAGGATCGTTATGGCCCTGGTTCCATGCTACGACTTTGCTCCAGATCTGGCCGACGGCGCTGGGGATCCCTCTTCCTTCGAACGCATGTCGTGAACAGTTCGATGGACGCAGGGCCCCGGGAGACTTGTCAGCCTGTTCCGGATTTGGTGAAAATCGAAGGTGAAGAAAATGGTGAGCCTTTGACCTTCTGCATTGATTCGTAGACTTCAACGGATGGATCGGCCAGATGGAACCATCCTCGACGATCTCGATTTCCGCCTCGCCGCCATCCCGTGGCCTGAGGAACTGGGCCCTCGGACTCGGCGTGCTCGTCACTCTGGTCGGTCTTTCGGCCCTCGTGTGGGATCGAGTGGCCGGGTCCCGCCAGACATCGGCGATCGCCCGGGCGATCGATGCGGGGGAGCTGGACTCCGCCGAACGTGGGCTCGCAAGCCTCGCGCGGAGCAGGCCGCGATCGGCCGAAGCCGCGTATCTCCGAGCCCGGCTGTCCATGGCTCGAGATCGGCCGTCCGAGGTCCTTGAGTTCCTCAAGCAGGCCCGCGACCTTGGCTACGCCGATCCCCCGATGAACCGGCTCGTGGGGTTGATCCAGGCGAAGGCCGGAAGTCCCCAGAAGGCGGAGCCTCTGCTGCGATCCGCGTGGGATTCCTTGCCCGGTCCCGACCCCGATGTTGCCGACGCGTTGTGCCGGATCTATGTCGAGTCGTATCGCTTCGACCCCGCGCTTGCCGTCCTCGACCGCTGGCTCCGGGAGAATCCCGAGGACCTCCGAGGGCTCCTCTGGCGTGCCGAGGTTCACTCCCGCAATGATCCCGGGATCGACATCCAGATCCGCGACTACGACGACGTCCTGAGAGTGGCCCCGGACCATCACGGCTCACGATTGGGGCGTGCCAACGCCCTGCGCCTCGTGGGGCGACTGGACGACGCCAGGGCCGACTATCTCCTCTACTTGAAGGCTCGCCCGAACGACCTGGACGCCCTCTTCGGGGCGGCCAAGACCGCGGAAGGGCTCGACGATGAGGACGAAGCCCTGACGCTTTACGAGCGGATGTTGGCTGTGGATCCGGAAGATGTGCTAGGACTTCTAGGGAAGAGCGCGATCTTGCTCACACGCAAGGAATTCCAGGGGGCCCTCGTGCTCCTGGATCGGGCGATCGTCAACGCCCCGAACGATCCGGAGCCCCACTATCGCCGGGGACAGGCCCTGGAACGGCTCGGCCGGTCGGAGGAAGCCCGCAAGGAGTTCGCCGAGCGCAAGCGTCTGCAGGGCGACCACGAGTACATCGAGAAGATCCGCAAAGGTCTCGTCCGAAATCCCGAGGATTTCCCGCTCATGACCGAGGCCACCGCCTGGCTCCTGGACCACGGGTACGAGGATCAAGGCCTGGACTGGGCCCGAAAGACGCTCGCGGTCCGGCCCGATCATGCCCCCACGCTCGAACGACTCGCCCAACTCCACGAGAAGAAGGGGAACCCCGGCCTCGCACGCTTTTACCGATCCCAGATCCGGCAGTCGCCCTGACCCGGCGGACATGGCCTCGCGAGTTGCCCCGCTCCCATTTGTCCTTGACATCCCCCAACATCCGAGCTACTTTACCGTGCAAAGCAAATCGTTTTCCGGGGCCGACATGGACCTGCACGAGGCATTGAGCCAGATTGCCGAGATCCGCCACCAGATGGCGCGGACCGAGGTCTTTCGCGGCTATCGTGCCCTCCCGGTCGCCCTGTCGGGGATGCTGGCTTTGCTCGCGTCCTTGATCCAGCAAGGCTGGATACGGGATCCGAGTCGGCAGATTGGGGCTTACTTGACGCTGTGGATCGGGGCCGCCGTGGTCAGCGCGATGGCCTCGGGCCTGGGGCTCCTGGCGAGGCGTCGATACACCTCCAGCACCTGGAGTCGGGAGGCCACGCGGCTAGCCCTTGAGCAGTTCGCCCCTTGCCTGCTCGCCGGCGGGATGATGACCGCCGTGGTCGCCACGTCCCGCCCCGAGTCGCTGTCGATGCTCCCCGGGTTGTGGCAACTCTTCTTCGGCCTGGGCGTGTTTGCCTCCTGCCGGCTTCTGCCTCGGGCGACCTGGTCCGTGGCCGCGTTCTACCTGGCCTCGGGCCTGATCTGCCTCTCGTTGCGAGACCACGCCCTTTCCCCCTGGGCCATGGGCGTGCCCTTCGGTATCGGGCAATTGCTGGCGGCGGCGATTCTTTACTGGAACCTGGAGCGCGGCGATGTCCTCTCCGACTGAACCGTCCGCCGAGACTTCCCCTCCCGTCCCCGGTCCGGGCCGGTTCGCCTACGGAGGGCTGGAGCGAGCGATCCACGAGAAGGCCCGCCTGGGGATCATGACCTCCCTGGTCACGAACCCCATGGGGCTCCTCTTCGGCGACCTCAAGGATCTCTGCGCCCTGACCGACGGCAACCTGAGCCGGCACCTCCAGGTCCTCCACGAGGCGGGCCTCGTCGAGGTCTGGAAGGGGCACCAGCACAACCGCCCCCAG
>JANOBY010000247.1:0-5837 GCA_031411935.1 Planctomycetales bacterium
AGGCGTTCGGGGGCGACCCGCGAAGCCCCGAATCCCCGATTACCGACCGGGAGAGGGATCTGGCGGCCTCAATCCAGGTGGTCGCGGAAGAGATTCTCCTCCGCATGGGCCGCCATGCCCACGAGCTCACCGGCGAGGATCGCCTCTGCCTTGCGGGGGGAGTGGCGCTGAACTGCGTGGCGAACGGGCGAATTCTTCGAGAGGGTCCGTTCCAGGAACTCTGGATCCAACCGGCGTCGGGAGACTCGGGAGGCGCCCTCGGGGCCGCACTCCTGGCGAATTATCAGATCCTCGGTCAAAAGAGGATCGTCACCGGGAGAGACACCCAGCGCGGAAGCTTCCTCGGTCCAGCTTTTTCTGACGACCAGATCGAGCGGGAGCTTAAAAAGGCCGAGGCCACTTATTCCCGTTTCGAGGATGACGCCGAACTTTGCCATGCGGTCTCCGAGGACCTTGCGCGGGGGCACGTGATCGGCTGGTTTCAGGGGCCGATGGAGTTCGGCCCGAGGGCCCTGGGGAGTCGGAGCATTTTGGGGGATCCCCGCCGGCCCGACATGCAGACCACCATGAATCTCAAGATCAAGTATCGCGAGTCCTTCCGACCGTTTGCCCCGGCGGTCCTCGCCGATCGTGCGAGCGAGCACTTCGAGCTCTCCCCGGAGACGGAGAGCCCTTACATGCTGCTCGTGGCCCCGGTTCGTCGCGACTCGCAGGGTCCATCGGGTTCCGAGGTCTCGTCTCCGAACCTGATGGACGAGCTCAGGGCGATCGGCGGCCCCTTGCCCGCGGTCACGCATGTGGATGGTTCGGCCAGGATCCAGACCGTCGATGAAGGACGCAACCCCCTGTTTCATGCCCTTCTCAAGGCGTTCGAAGCCCAGACGGGCTGCCCGGTCCTGATCAATACCAGCTTCAACGTGCGGGGCGAGCCCATCGTGAGGACGCCGGGCGAGGCCTATCGCTGCTTCCTCGCGACCGAGATGGATGCGCTCGTTGCGGGCCATTTCTACCTCACGAAGGCGAAGAACCGCTCGATGGATCGCCAGACGGTCGAGGCTCACCTCTCACGCTTTTCCCTCGATTAACGAACCGAGCGGGGACTTTTCATGGCGATTGCCCCTATCCCCTGGAACGTGAACCGGAAGACCCTCGCGGAGTTTTCCGAGGTCTCCATGGTCGTCTTCGGGATGATCGCCGCCCCGCTCGCGCTCTGGAGAGGTTCGTCTTCGTGGGCGATCGCGTTCTGGGCCGTGGCCGTGGCCTTCCGGGTTGTGGGACTTGTCTGGCCGGAAGGTCTGAAGCCCGTTTATCTTGGGATGATCCTGCTGGGCTGGCCGATCGGCTGGACCGTGGCCAATTCGCTGCTGCTGGTCGTCTACCTGGGATTGTTCATGCCGCTGGGCTTCCTGCTCCGGCTTCGTCGAGGCGATCTCCTGGGACGTCGCTTCGACAGGTCGGCCCGATCCTACTGGGTCCCCACGCAATCCCGCACCCGTCCGCAAGATTACCTTCGTCAATTCTGATCGCTCGCGATCTTCCCTCATTGAGAGCCCCACGACCATGAACAGGCCCGAGGACCCCGAGAGCCTCGACGCGCTCGGGGACGCAAAGCAGCCCAGCCTGGTGGCCGAATTGCTGGCGTTTCTGACCCAGAATAAGAAGTGGTGGATGCTGCCGATCCTGGTTGTTTTGGCGATTTTCGGCGCGTTATCGTTTCTGGCCTCGTCGGCCGTGGCCCCGTATCTCTACAATCTTTGGTAAAGAGAAAATCTCGGCAAAATTTCCCGTCCGGGATGGGTCGATATTGTCGCCTAGATACTCTGGATGGACGTGTTTGCGTCCGGCCATCCTCCCCCGACCCTTCGATCCCTCCCCGCTAAAGAACCGGCTCCGCCGCCTTCCGCACGTCGCGAACCCGTTTCCTGAGGGTCAGCAATGAACACGACCGAGCCCACGACGCTCCGCCCCCCCAGCAAGCGTAAGAAAAAGAGCGTCCTGGGGATTGTCCGCGGTCTCACCTTGCTTGCCTCCACGCTCGCGGTGCTCGGGGTTGGCCTTTGGGCCTTCGGTGCCGGCGATGCCCTGGGGCTCACCCAGCCAAAGTCGACCCTCAAGACGGTGGGGATCGACCAGGGCGACATCCGCATCTATGTGACCGAGAGCGGCACCCTGGAGAGCTCGGTCAATGCGACCGTGAAGTGCCAGGTCGAGGCCCTGATCGGGCAGGTAGGCGGGCAACAGGGGGCAGCGGGGCAGGGCGGAGCCCGCGGCGGGATGGGAGGAGCCGGCGGTGCGCGAGGCGGAGGAGGAGCCGGCGGTGGTGGACAGCCCGCGCCCGTGATGGCCAAGGGCACGGCGAAGGGTGGGGCCGGAGGAACAGCCAAGGGCGGAGCAGGGGGAGCTGGAGGCATGGGGGGCTCGGGAGCGACCGCGTCTCTGCGTCCCCAGATCCAGAGCTTCACGATGATGATCCTGCCGCACCAGCCGTTGCGAGGGGCCACGAACGTCAACGGGGCGAATGCGGCGGCCAAGAATCGTGGCGGTGCGATGGGCGCCATGGGAGGCAATCGCGGAGGCGGGATGCCGGTCCAGGAAAAGGCCGGGTCGACCCGCGTGCTCTCCCTCGTGCCCGAGGGCAAGCGAGTCACCAAGGGGGAGATCGTCTGCGAGCTCGATTCCGCGGCCTTCCGCGACGAGCTCCAGGCCCAGCTCATCCGCTGGGAGCAGGCCAAGTCCTGGGTGGATCAGGCCGAGGAAATCCTCCGCGTGAGCCAGATCAGCCTTCGTGAATACAGGGACGGAATCTATCTGCGGGACCTCCAGCAGTGCGACAAGTACATCGAGATCTGCGAGACCCAGCTCAACCAGTCGCAGGTCAGCCTGAAGTGGTCGAAGGAGATGACCGGGAAAGGCTTGCTCAGCCCCTCGCAGCTCAGGGCCGCCGAGTACGGCGAAGAGCAGATGCATATCGCGCTCGACGAGGCCAAGCGGATGCGGAAGCGGCTCGTTACCTATTCCGCCCCCAAGATCCTCGTGAATCTTGAGGCCAAGATTGCCGCGGTCCGGTCCGACCTCCTCGCCCAGCAGGGTGCGTTCCAGCTTGAGGATGATCGCAAGCGGAAGATCGAGAAGATGATCGAGCTCTGCACCCTCAGGGCGCCGGGCGACGGGATGGTCGCGTATGCTCGTGACTCCTCGGGCATGCCCTGGGCGCCCACCGTGACCCCGATGATGGAAGGCGTGACGGTCCGCCAGGGACAGACGATTTTGCTCCTGCCCGACCCGAACAATATGATGGTGAAGGTTCGCGTGAACGAGTCCAAGATGTCACAGGTGTACACGGGCCAGAAGGCCCAGGTCCTGGTCGAGGCCTTCCCCGACAAGCCCCTGACGGGGACCGTCACGGCCGTCACGGCCATCCCCGCCCAGGCAAACGGGCCGGATTCCGGCGTGAAGTTCTACTACGCGAATGTGACGATTGAAGGCGGCTTTGAGGGATTGCGGACGGGCCTCTCGGCTCGCGTGTCCTTCTTCGTGGCCAGCAAGTCCGACGTCGCGAGGATCCCGCTCCAGTCCGTTCGGTGGGTGAACGGAGCGACCTTCGCCGCGATCCCCGTGGCCGGACAGGTGAACGGCTTCGAGTGGCGATCGATCGAGCTCGGTTTGCTCGGCGCGACCGAGGCCGAGGTCGTCACCGGGCTGAAGAAGGGGGAATTGGTGATCGCCAACCCCGAATCGCTTCCGGCCCCGCCCGCCGCGCTGATTCGATCGCAGGTCACGCTTGCACCACCGACGTCGGCTCCGGGATAATCCTCGGAGAGATCGATCCTCGATCCGAGGCCACACCTCACGCGGAGGTCGGCCTCGGGCCCACACGGCATTCCTGGTAGGCCATGCTTGAGTCCATGACGGAGGGGGTCCTTCGCGCGATCCGACGCGCCGAGGTCCGGGCCTTGCGAGAAGGCCGCGATCAGATCGAACCGAGGGACCTGCTCGCCGCCCTGGCCGACGAAGAGGAAAGCCGGGCGGCTTCGCTCATGACCACGCACGGGCTCCACCCGGCCGCGGTTCATGTGGCCATCGACGCCCCCCCCTGGGAGGCTTCGGACTCCCCGACCCGAGCCGAAGGCCGATTTCGGTCGTCGGCCGAGATCCGATCGATCCTCGAACGGGCCACGAGACGAGCCCGCGCCTCGGATCGGACCCTTCCGACCGGGACCGAGCACCTGCTCGCGGAGATCCTTGAGATCGACTCCCTCCTCACGGCCCGCTTGGAAGGTGCCGGGCTAAGGACGGATCGTCTCCTCGAAGAATTGAGGAACGAGGAGGCCGAGGCGTCCGCCCCTCTGAGCGTTCCGGCCGACATGGATCCCCTGGCCATCTTCTCGCCCGCGACCGCTGTGGAGATCGGGCGGATCCTCGACGCCTCCTCGAATCGGGCACGCGAGGGTCTGCGGGTGATCGAGGACTACGTTCGCTTCGCGCTCGACGACCCGATGCTCACGAAGCGAGTGAAGGACCTTCGCCACAGGCTCGACGAGACCTCGCGGGGATTCGATCACGAGTTGCTCGTCGGTTCGCGGGACACCACCGGGGATGTCGGCACCCACATCATGGCGGGGGACGAGGGGACGCGCGAGTCCCCGAGGGCCGTGCTCTCGGCGAACTTCAAGAGGGCCACCGAGGCCATCCGGTCGCTCGAAGAGTACTCCAAGCTGATCAACGCCTGGATTGCAGGCCGTTTCGAGGTCATTCGCTACGACCTCTATACCCTGGAGAAGATGGTCATGACGGCCATCACCTCCCACCGGACCTTCGATGAGGTTCAGCTCTATCTGCTCGTGGGAGGGCTCCCGACTCTGGGCGACCTGACGTGGATCGTGGGAGAGGCCCTTGAAGGGGGCGTCCAGGCGATCCAGCTCCGAGAGAAAGGGCTCCCCGACCGCGAGATCCTCCGACGAGCACGCGAGGTCCGCATCCTGACCTCCAGCGCGGGGGCTCGTTTCGTCCTGAATGATCGCGCGGACCTCGCGCGGCTTTCGGGGGCGGATGCGGTTCACCTGGGACAGGACGACATGACTCCGCGCGATGCACGTCGCGTGCTCGGCCCGAGGGCCGTCCTGGGCGTGTCCACGCACGACCGCTCCCAGATCGAGGCGGCGGTCGTCGATGGGGCCGGCTATCTGGGCGTGGGGCCGGTCTTCCCCAGCTTCACCAAGTCGTTCGACGACCATGTGGGGCTCGGATTCGTGAGGACCGCCGAGGAAACGACCACGCTGCCCTGGTTTGCCATCGGCGGGATCCATGAGACGAACCTGAGGGAGGTGATCGAGGCGGGCGCCCGCCGCGTGGCGGTGAGCGCGGCGATCGTCAACGCCGACCGACCCCGCGAGGCGGCATCGCGACTTCGACGCCTCCTGGATGAGGCCGGTTAGCCCGACGAGGCTGGGATTCGCCGGCGAAATCGGGGATAACCTTCCCACCAGGCTGACCATCTTGTTCCAGGCCGGAGGATCGGAGCCGTGAGTGACCGAAGAGGATGGATCTTGGCCGCGGCGATCGGCTTACTCGTGTGGCCCTCGTCCGCACTTGCCACCGATCGCCTGGATGATCAGGTTCTCAAGCTGATTCAGGCCCACAAGGGCGTCGTGTCGGTGTGCATCAAGAATTTACGCACCGGCGAGACCCACGCATTCGACGCGGATCGGCCGATGCCCACGGCGAGCCTGATCAAGTTTCCCGTGATGATCGAAACCTATCGTCAGATCCAGGCAGGCAAACTGTCGCTCGACACAAGGATTACGCTCAAAAATGAGGACAAGGTCCCAGGATCCGGG
>JANOBY010000248.1:0-51039 GCA_031411935.1 Planctomycetales bacterium
GCCCGACTCTTCGCCGAGCACCGGCCCGACGCGATCATGCATCTGGCCGCCGAGTCGCATGTGGATCGCTCGATCGACGGGCCCGGCGAGTTCATCAACACGAACATCCAGGGCACCTTCGTCCTGCTCCAGGCGGCCCGGGCCTACTGGATGACCCTCGACGCGCCGGCCCGCTCGGCGTTCCGTTTCCATCACGTCTCGACCGACGAAGTGTACGGAACGCTCGGTGCCGAAGGGTATTTCACCGAGGAAACCGCCTACGACCCGAATTCGCCATATTCGGCCAGCAAGGCCGCGAGCGACCACCTCGCCCGGGCCTGGCATCACACCTATGGCCTGCCCACGCTCGTGACCAACTGCTCGAACAACTATGGCCCTTATCAGTTCCCCGAGAAGCTGATTCCCCTGGTGATCCTCAACGCGGCGGCGGGCAAGACCTTGCCCGTCTATGGTAAGGGCGAGAACATCCGCGACTGGCTCTACGTGGACGACCATGCACGCGCCCTGCGGCTCGTATTGGAACGGGGCCAGGTCGGAGAGACCTACAATATCGGCGGACACAACGAGCGTTCCAATATCGACGTGGTCCGCAGCATCTGCGCGTTGGTCGATGAGCTCAGGCCCGATTCGCCGCACGTCCCCCACGATGGCCTCATCCAGTTCGTTGCCGACAGGCCGGGACACGACCTGAGATACGCGATCGACGCCTCGAAGATCGCCCGGGAACTCGGCTGGACGCCCACCGAGACCTTCGAGACCGGCCTTCGTAAGACAGTCCAATGGTATCTCTCCAACAACGATTGGTGCCGCGACGTGCAATCCGGCGGGTACCGGCAGGAACGGCTTGGATTGGGCGAACGATCGTGACCAGCCACCCCTCAGCCCGCGACCGCACCCGCCTCGTATCGACCGCAACTGGCCCCTCGGATTTTCCGTCCTCATGAACCTCCTGCCCACGCGCCTGCCCGGCGTCCTCCTGATCGAGCCGCGGATCTTCCGCGACGATCGCGGCTACTTCTTCGAGACGTGGAGCCGAGCCCGTTACCAGGCCCTGGGCGTGCCCGCCGATTTCGTCCAGGACAACCTCTCTTACTCCCGCAAGGGGGTCCTCCGCGGCCTGCACTATCAACACCCCACGGCGCAAGGCAAATTCGTGTCCGTGATCCGCGGCGAGGTGTTCGACGTGGCCGTCGATATCCGCGTGGGGTCGCCCACCTTCGGCCAGTGGGAGGGATTCACCCTCTCCTCGGAGAATGGGCGGCAGTTGTATGTTCCCGAGGGATATGCTCACGGGTTCATGGTCACGTCGGAAGACGCGCTATTCGCGTACAAGTGCACGGCCCCTTACGACCCTCCTTCCGAGGGCTCGGTCGTGTGGGACGATCCCGACCTGGCCATCTCCTGGCCCCTGCCCGGCCCCATCCTCGCGGCGAAGGACCGGGCGGCACCACGTCTGCATGAGATCCCGACGGATCGCCTGCCCCGCTACGAGGCTTCCGCGTGATCTTTGCCGAAGCGCGCAACTAGCTGTCACGAAGTCGTCGCGACCCGTACCGCTAGTGTGGCCTGCTCACTCCGGAAAACGGCATGACTGTTGCGGCGGAAGGCCCGACCGAGTCGATTCGAGAGCCGTAATCCTGGCGATTTCTGCCCGGGAATACGGATCCCCGACGCGATCAGGGGGGCATCGGACCGCGGTCGTTCTGTTGGGAAGCCTTGCCGAAGTGGTGAGCCAGAAACACGGCGTTGATAATCGGCAACAAAGGGGATCAAGGCCCGTAACCTTGATTGACCCGCCGCGAAATCGGATGCTAAGCTAAGCCGCAACCTCTCCCTGGAACGACTCGGGACTTTCCTCTCAACCTGGCCCCCGCTGAAATTCCTCCTGAGTGACACCCGCACCAGGCCGTCCCCCGGAGAAGCCTTCCCCCATGAGTACCTTGACCCCGACCCATACCCTGGAATTTTCCCCGCCGGCTCCCGCCGTCGTGATCGATTGCACGGAGCCTACCGCCGCCGGATGCTCGGTTGCCAAGCGTGTGATCGACTGGGTGGGTGCGGCGATCGGACTGCTTATGCTGTCCCCGGTCATGCTCGTCGTGGCCGCGATGGTTCGCCTCGACTCGGCGGGGCCGGTCATCTTCCGTCAGCGTCGCCTGGGTCAGGGAGGGCGGGCCTTTTGGGTGTTGAAGTTCCGCACCATGACGACCGATGCCGAGCATCGTCTGGGCGATCTGGAAGCGCTCAACGAGTCGGCAGGCGGCGTCCTGTTCAAGATCCGAAGCGACCCCCGCGTGACCCGTCTGGGGCGGTTCCTCCGTCGCACGAGTCTGGACGAGCTGCCTCAGCTTTTCAACGTGCTCCGCGGCGAGATGAGCCTCGTCGGGCCTCGGCCCCTCCAACTTCGCGACTGCGAGCGTCTCGAGGCCCTCGACCCCGCCAGTTATAATCAGCGTCTGACAGTCCTTCCCGGCGTGACCGGACCCTGGCAAGTCGGCGGCCGCAGCGATGTCGACTGCCACGGTATGCTTCGGCTCGACCTGGATTACATCGAGAACTGGTCCCTGGGCCTCGACCTCAGGATCCTTTTCCGCACCGTTTATGTGGTACTCGCCCGCCGAGGGGCTTGCTGAGGACGAAAGCTTCGACGGTCAGGTCTCCCCATCCGACGCTTTGCCAGGCATGAAGGCCGGCAAAGCGTCGATTGCGTTTCTATACCGAGCATCGACCCGGGTCCCCCTCAGATGGGCCAGTTTCTTCGCTGTAAAGCCATGTAATGTGGCGATGAAGCCCATTAATGCGGCATATTGCTTTAGCCGTCCTTTCGTCCCGAAAGCCGACCGAGTAAATCTTTCCATCCTTTGCGATTTTCCTGATCGAGCTGGTTCACGCGCGAGATGAGCCAGTTGGCTGCCGCCTCGGGGCTATCCGGCGGGGCGGTGGGCGTAACCTTCAGTTGGGCCGGGCGAGGTACGTTGAGCGCGGGCATGGCTGCTACGGCCTGCTCGCCGAAGCGTTTCTTGAGTTCATCGCGAAGCTCCGAGAGTTCGCGATGGATGGCATCGGCGCGTTCCAGATGGCGATTCAACACGGCGTGGTTGTCGCGGTGGATCTCGGCCACGAGGCGGACGAGTTCCGTCTGGAAATCCGACTGCCGGCGGATCGCTTCATCCTGCCGGCCCTGAATCTGTCCCATCATCCAGCCCAGTACCGCCCCCTGGGCCTCTGCAGGGATGAGATGCAGGGGGGGGCCCGTCGAGGAGTCCACGCCCCAGGCCGACGGCGAATTCGCCATCGGCACGAGCTCGGTGGGCCATGACGTCCCGCCCGTCGCCGGGAGGCCGATGCCCAGGCTGAGCGCCGGTAGGCCGGGGTGCTGCGTCTGGAACGGCTCGAGCCGGCAGGAGAACCGTGCCGAACCGACCATCAGGTTGTCGCCATCGGTCAGGGGGGCCACCTTCACCACGGGGCGATCATTGAGCCATGTGCCCCGTCCGACGAGGTCGACCAGGTGCGCCGCATTCTCGCCGCGAACGAGCACGCACTGCACCCTCATGGCCGAGGGGCTGTCGACGGGCACCCCGCATGCCGAGGATCGGCCCACGAAGACCAGTTCGGAATTCAGAGACAGGGGCTCCTGCGGCGGCCCTTCGGGATACAAGGTGAGCCGTACGAGCCGGCGGTCCCCGGTATCGTCCAGGGGGTTTTCCGGGATGGGAGAGGCCGGCAGGTCACCCACGAAGTCACGATCATGGTCGGTTTCGTGATCCACATGCAGGGCCACGACCTCGAGCACGCGGCCGGCGACTTCAAGGCGGTCGCCGGCCTGGAGCCATCCCGAAGGCGAGCGGTCGGAACCGACGCGCGTCCCGGTTCGGGTGGCCAGATCCACGGCGAACAACCCGCGATGATCGAGGTGCAGATACGCGTGCCGCGAGCTGACGGCGGGATCGTCGATCCTCACGCTCGCCCCGGGTCCCCGACCGACGAGCGCGAAGGGCGTGTCGACCTTCACCAGCGAGGACGCGCCCTGCCCCTCGTTGACGGGTAGCAATCGTAAAGTGAATCCGCCTGAGCACCAGAGCATAAAGCGGTTCGCAAGAGTCTCGTGGTTTCGTGTTCCAGACCCAGTATAGCAAACCTGGCCCCGGTGGGAATTTCCGCCGCGCCACTCATACCCACGACGCGTTTTCATCAACTCGCAACCAACCCCTGTTCAAGATTCCGAATCTTGATGGTTGACAGCCGACATCACTCTCATTTCAATGAGTACCGTCAGATTCATGAACGCCATGAGTGGACCCGCCGATCGGTGACGATCGCCGGTCCCGACCCCCGGCCGATGCCCGGTCCGCCAGCAAGCCCATCCGTCCGCGACGGCCGCGAAATTTTTTGATTGACATCGAAGGACTGCGTGTTAGCATCGCTGCATGCATGGCCCATGAAGGGATATGTCGAATTGACGCTCGGCGCGGGCGGTGAGGGTCGCGCCTGGAACCTGGATTCTAAGGAAAAAATCGTCGGTAACGTCTTGGCCCAATTCTGGCGGCAAAGCCGTGTGATGCTTGTCCCCGCTTGCTTGACGGACCTGCGACCAGCCTGCATGCTCTCTGCTATCCTCGAATTCCGTTTTACCGGACAACTTGACGTTAGATTCCCCCAATCCGCCACCTCTCGTAGCCTGGCTACGATCGCGAGGATCTCATGCGACCCGCACCTTCTTCGACCCCGGCCGAGCGAGCAGGGAATGGTTCGACAACGAGGTCGAGCACCGCGGCGCGGAAGGCGCGGCTGCGTCGGATGACCTTGGAAAGTCTCGAACCCCGCACCCTCATGGCGGTCCTCCCGCCGGCGTTGGTGCAGAACCAGGTCAACATCTCGAATCAGACGACGGGCCAGGAGAGTAGCCCGTCGATCGCGGTGAACCCGCTCAACTCGCTCCAGGCCGTGGCCGTGTGGAACCGGATCGGCGGCCAACTCGGTGGCCCGGCCGAGCGGCCCACGCAGGGGCGGATCGAGGGGGCGTTCACGAACAACGGCGGCCAGTCCTGGACGTCGTTCGGAGCCCAGACTCCCTTCTTGACGGACCCCACCACCAGCAATCCGACCCTGCCGTTCATTGTCGGGAGTGATGCGGGGATCTCCTTCGATCGCTCGAACAACTTCTACGTGGTCCAGCGCCAGATCGGCGCGTCCGACGCGGTCGGGGCCATCCTCCTGTCACGCTATGACATGCTCAGCGGGACGCCCGGTGCCCCCATCAGCACCAAGGTCCTCTACGAGTGGGGGCATCCCGGAGGCACCACCATTCAGGCCCTCCTGCCCACGGTGGCCGTGGATAGCAGCGTGGCGGACTTCATCGACCCGGACACCTTGCAGAGGCAGACGAACAAGTTCAGCGGCGATGTTTACGTCGCCTGGACCGCGTTCAATCCCACGACTACGCCCGTCAGCTCGGGCATCCAGATCGTCGGATCGTCGGATCGGGGGCAGAGCTTCTCGGCACCCGTGAATGTGAGCGACGGCGGCAACGGCAATACGGCGGTCCGCCTGGCCGTCAGCCAGGGCGGAAACGGGGTCCCTGCCGGGCAGGTCACGGCTGTGTGGGACGACTTCACCACGCTGGCCGACGCCGCGCCGATCCCGCTGGACCGGATCCTGTCCGACCGGCTTTCCGGTGTGCTCTACCAGCGCGTGGCCGGCGCGCAGACCGGGGGGATCGGCGATGCAAGCGACCCGGGCGGGGGTGCGGCCCACGCTCCCGCGGTCACCAACTTCACCACGGTGATCTCCGCCAACACGTTCGATCCCCGGGTGATCACCATCGACGACCTGAATGTCGACGTGAGCCTCCGGCACCCGCAGATCTCCGAGCTCAGGATCCGGCTGATCCCGCCCCCCGGCACCGGCCTGAACGCCATCACCCTGCTGGACAACCAGACGGACGCCGGCGGCGTGGCGACCGGCCTGGGTGCCACCGGTACGGACCTGGGCCCGCTCACCCCTCAAGGAAGCATCCTCGGCACGGTCTTCGACTCCGAGGCCTTGCAGACGATCGTCGGCAACGCCGGTGGGGCGGCCTCCACGGGCTATTTCCGACCCCGGAACCCCAATCCATTCGCCCGGAACCCGCTTTCGGCGTTCGCCGGTTTGACCCCCGCCCAGCTCGTCGGGACCTGGACGCTCGAGATCACCGACTTCCGGGACACGGCGCCGGGTCCCCCCCCGCCTATCACCCAGCTGGATGCTTGGGGCCTGCAGTTCACCTCGGGCTTGAACCCCGGGATCGACAGCACCGTGGCCACGACGACGGTGCGTGGCACTCTGGCGGGCCCGTTCGCGACGGCCTCGGCCGCCTCGCCCGTGGGCATCGCCCCGGCGCCCACGATCGCCTCGGACAATACGCTGGGCTCCTTCAGCCCCAACCAGGGGCGGATCTACGTCACCTACGTTGACCGCTTCGACTCGCGTCGCGACGGGCCACCGGCCGCCACCAACCCGGCCGACAACACGGACATCCGCCTGGCGGCCTCCGACGACGGCGGCCTGACCTGGTTCCGGCTCTCAGACAAGGTCAACGACGACTCCTCGCAGCAGGACGGCTTCAGCGGAAGTCTGGTCGATTTGGTCGGGCCGAACCCGGTTGTGACCGGCCGCGCGCAATTCCAGCCCGAGGTGGCTGTCGATCAGGGGACCGGCACGCTGGTCATCACCTTCCTGGACGCCCGTCACGACGCGGCGCGGGCCCGCGTGGCGACCTACATCGCCACCAGCATCGACGGCGGAGGGAGCTTCGGGCCGCAGACGTTCGTGAACACGCCGAACGAGGTCTTCGATGTGGTCGCCAGGGAGAACGTGATCCTTGGCCCGATCCCCGAGAATGCCCGGATCGAGACCACCCGCGGATTCGGATCGCACCAGGGCCTGGCCGTGCTCAACGGCCAGGTCTACCCGGCGTACTCCAGTAACCTTAACGGCGGCCCCCGCGGCACCACGACCCTGGACATCCGGGTCGCCCGCACGGTGATCGCCTCCGGGCCGCGGGTCGTCGCCAGCACGATGGGGCCGGTCACCGCGACGACCGTCGGTAACACGACCATCAACAACACGTTCGCCGCCGACGGGACCCAGCAGCTCGACGGCTTCAGCATCACGTTCGACCGGCCGGTGGACTTGCGTACCTTCACGCCCGACGACGTGAGGGTCATCTTCCGCGCCCCCTCCGACGCATCCAGTTCGGCCGGAACTGCCGTGGCGGTCGCCTCGATCACACCGGTGAACCCTACCGGACCGACCAATTCCACGCGATTCCTGGCGACCACATTCCTGGTGCGATTCACCTCGCGCCAGTCCATGGTGGGGACGTACAGCTATGCGGTGGGGCCGGACATCAGCGACATGATCCGTTCGGTGGATACGATGTTCACGTCGCTCGCGACGTCCACGCGGACTTCGACCGACGTGCCCAGGGCCATCTCGGAATCGACGCCTGCGACGCCCATCACCTCGACGCTCGCCGTGTCCGGCATCGCGCCAGGTCGGGTCATCGAAGACGTGAATGTCACCCTGAGCCTGCGGCATACGTTCGATTCGGACCTGAGGATCACCCTCATCGCCCCCGACGGGACGCGGATCGTCCTGTCCAATCGCAGGGGCGGGAGCGGAAACGACTTCACCAATACGACGTTCGACGATCAGGCCGGCACTCCGATCGGCAACGGAACCCCGCCCTTCGCCAACCAGAGCTTCATTCCCGACGAGCGGCTCGCCACGCTGATCGCCAAGAATCCTAACGGGACGTGGACCCTGGAGATCGCCGACCTGGAGCCCAACCTCGAAGTCGGCACCCTGGACAACTGGTCGCTGAGCATCCGGACCGGGATCGTCACCAGCACGGTGATCGATAGCAACCAGGCGGATCAGAACGCCAACGCGACAGACGGTGAGGCCGATGCCGACACCTATGCCGCGCCCCGGTCCACCGGCAGCACGCCGCTGGTGGCCCCCTACAACCTGACCACTCTGCCGCTGATGGTGAGCGGACCCCGCATCGTGGGCACGTCCGTGATCGGAGGTACCGGCGCCGATAATCTGGTGCTCAACGCCACGGTCTCGGCCATCGACGTGACCTTCGACCGCGACATGAGGGGGAGCACCTTCACCACGGCCGACATCCTGCGCGTGACGGGGCCGGTCGGCGAGATCCCCGGCCCGTACACGATCCAGGCGGTGTCTCTGAGGACGTTCCGCATCGGCTTCGCCACGCAGATCTATAGCGGCACCTATTCGATCCTGATTGGTTCGGACATCGAATCCCTCACCGAAAACCCGGCCACCCCCGGATTCGGCTACAAGGTCGATACCAACCGGAACGCGGGCCTGGATGCCCTGCGAGGGGTCGTCGACCCGACCACGGGCACGACGACCTTGGTCACGGAGCTGACGTCGGTCCCGGTGCCCATCACGGCGAGCGGGAGCATCAGCTCGACGATCGTCGTGACCGATGATTTCCTCATCCAAGACCTGGATCTCCGTCTCAACATCACTCATCCCAACGACCCCGACCTTTCCGCCGTTCTGATCGCCCCGAACGGCACCGAGATCAGGCTCTTCACGGGCGTGGGGATCACCGGAAACACGCTGGCCAACTTCACGGACACGGTCTTCGACGACCAGGCTCCCACCCCGATCCAGAATGGCGGAGCCCCCTTCCGCGGCCGATTCAATCCCCAAGAGCCGCTCAACGCCCTGGTCGGAAGGTCGTCGGCGGGCATCTGGACGCTGAGGATCACCAACGCCTCGGCCACCGAGACCGGCACGCTCAACAACTGGGCGCTCCTGCTGCGCAAGCCCCTGCCGGGGACCGGGCTCGGCGAGGTCGTCTCCGACCGCACGACTGTCGACTTCCGCATCTTCAACGCGAATCCGACGGACCCGGTGGCCACCAGCGCGTGGATCCCCGTGGGCCCGGGCTCGATCGCCGGCCAGAGCAGCGCCGGGCGGGTCGGCGGCCTGGCAATCGACCCCTCGGACCCCTCAGGTAACACGGTGTACGTGGCCGGGGCCAGCGGCGGTGTGTGGAAGACCACGAACTTCCTGACCCCCTCGAACCTGGGGCCCACCTACCATCCGCTGACCGATTTTGGCCCGACCTTCGCCATCAACATTGGAAGCCTGGCCGTTTACGGGCGCAATTCCGATCCCAATCAGTCCATCATCTTCGCCGCCACCGGCGAAGGGAACACGGGCTCGCCGGGGGTGGGATTCCTCAGGTCGACCGACGGCGGCGCCACCTGGACGCTGCTCGACAGCAGCCGCAACGTCGACGCCGCGGGCAACATCCTGCCGATCAACAGCCCATTGCGGAATCATATCTTCGTAGGAAGCACGTCCTTCAAGGTGGTTGTGGACCCCCGACCCACCGTAACCGGCGAGACGATCGTCTACGCCGCGGTTAGCGGGACCAGCGGGGGACTCTGGCGGAGCCTGGACACCGGCAAGACCTGGCAGCTGATGCGGGCCGGGCAGGCCACCGACGTCGTGCTCGACCCCAACAGCGGCCCGATCAATGCCGTGAGCAACCCCACCGGCAACCTCCAGATCGTGTACGCTGCGTTCCGGGCCGAGGGGGTGTTCCTGAGCCAGAACCAGGGCACGGTCTTCGGCCTGATGGTCGGCGGGGTGGGCAACCCACTGGTCCGCGACGGCGGCAATTCCCCGCCGTCGTCGATCCCAGTGGATGCCCCCCTGGATGTGCCCAACGGGGCCAAGGGACGGATTGTGCTGGGCAAGCCTGAACTGATTCCCGCCTCGGAGCCCAACGCCGAGCTCCAGAACCGGCTCTACCAGGGCTGGCTTTACGCCGCCGTGGCCACGTCTGGCGGGTCGCCGGGCAATCGCCAGGGTGACCGGCTGGATGGCCTGTATATGACCAAGGACTTCGGCCGGAACTGGACCAAAGTCCAGATCCCGAACCTGCCGGGCCCGTTTAGGGCACCCCGGGCGGTGCCGACGAACGACGAGTCCGTTCCCGACGAATACGACATCGGCGGCGGCCCGCCGTTCGGGCAGGCCAACTACGACCTCATCCTCCTGGTCGACCCGGTCAATCCGAACGTCGTCTACCTCGGCGGCTCGCGTAACGGCCAGCAGTCGGCCCTGCTGCGGATCGACACCACCGGGATCGCCGACTCCCACGCCTTCTACCACGACAACGACAACCCCGACGGCGGCGCGCTGCGCATCAACACAACGTCTACGGTCACCGTGACAAGTGCCGACCCCCCTCCGGCGAACCCCCTGGGCCTCCCGACGCCGACCGCTGCGCCCTTCATTAACCTACTGCAGGATCCGGCCAACCCGTTCGTGGCCAGCTCCACGGTCCTGGTCAGCAACACGGCGCGGTTCGGCAACTCGGGCTCGGACGTCCGCTGGGTCCCCTTTGACGTGGCCGTGCCCGGGCAGAACGACATGCAGCGTGCCGTCGCCATGCGTGACCCGCTCACCGGCCGCTCCCGCCTGATCTTCGGCACGGACCATGGCGTCTCCACGGCGCTGGATGCCGGCCGCGACGGCCTGCTCATCCGCAGCATTGGGAACGTCCAGGACGTGACCTCCGGCGGCGGAAACCTGGCGATCGTCAATGGCTCGCGCAACGGCAACCTCCAGATCACGCAGTTCTACTTCGGTGCGGCGCAGCCCAGCCAGCTCGCGGCCGACATCTCGCGGGTGCGGGGCTTCTTCTACGGCGAGGCCCAGGACGACGGCCACCCCTCCTCCGACCCCAACATCCTGAACAACGGCAACATCCGCTGGTCTCCGCCCGGGCGCGGCGACGGTACGGGCGTGGCCACCGACCAGACGGGCACTGGTACGGTTTACCAGTACAAGTGGCCGTGCTGCGGCGGCGGCACCACCGACTTCTTCCAGGTCGACGGCGTGGGCCGCACCTCGGGCCTGATCCAGCAGAACCTCCCTGGTGACGTGCCCGATCCGCAGTGGCCGTTCCTGGGCGGCTCGAACTTCGCCGTGAATCCGATCAACGGCGACCAGATCATCATGACCTCGGCCGCGGGCCGCGTCTTCGGCACGGTCAATCAGGGACGATTCTGGTTGCCCATCGCCGAGCCGGGGGCCCTGGACGGAACCCCTGCCCAGGCCTTGGCCTACGGGGCCCCGGACCCCGCCGACCCGACCGGCTCGACCAACTCCTTCCTGTACGCCGGCACCGACGGCGGCCGGATCTTCGTCACCTTCACCGGCGGCGGCGACGCCTCGGGCGCCAACTGGAGGAACATCTCCGCGGGGCTTGAGAACGACGGGTCGGCCGTCCGGGCGATCATCACCAACCCCACGCGGGGCAGCAGAGAGGCCTACGCGGTCACGGGGAGAGGCTTATACCACATGGCCGACTCGGGGGCCGCCGGCGCCAGATGGCGGAACATCACCGGCGACCTCTTCTCGCAGATGCACAACCCGTTCAACAGCGCGGCCCTCGGGACTGACACGCAGGCCCGGTACCTGACATCGATCCAGGCCGATTGGCGCTACATCATCCCGGACAACTTCAACAATCCCAACGGCTCCTCGCACCCGATGCTGTACGTCGCGGGCGAAGGGGGCGTTTATCGCTCGCTGGACGACGGGGTCACATGGCGGCTGTTCCCGGATACCGACCTGAACTCCGCCCCCCGGGAAGGCGGCTACCTGCCCAACGCCCACGTGACCGACCTGGACCTCTCGCTGGGCAACATCAACCCCACGACCGGTCGGCCCAACGTCGCGACCGGCGAGAACCTCCTGCTGGCCACCACCTATGGCCGCGGATCGTTCGCGATCCGGCTGGCCCCGATCGTGTTCCCGAACACAGCCGGTAACGAGATGATCCTGCGGCTGAGCCCCACGCTCCCCGCTCCCGACGGCAGCGACAGCGGGGCCGACCCGACCGACGGCCGCACCAAGGTCACCGAGCCGGTCATCGAGGGCCTGTCCGAGCAGACGGCCTTCGGCAACAGCGTGACCATCGCCGTGTACGACGTGAGCGCCCTCACGGCCCAGGAGCGCATCGACTTCCGGGCCGGCCGCCTGATCCTGCCCGCCGTGCCGCTCGTGGCCGGCACCGAGGTGACGGACGGCAATGGCCGGTTCGCCGTGAAGATCGCCCCCGGCCACTTCCTGCCGCAGGTCACCGACGGCCCCAAGACCCTCTGGATCCAGGCCACGAACGGGTCGGGCACGAAGGGCAACCTGGCCGAGCTCAATTTCGACCTGGACACCACCCTCCCGGCGCTCGTGACCGACCCCCGGTCGCCGGCCCCCGGCAACCCGGCCCCGGACCTCGATCCGCCGCTGAAGGATCGCCCCGACCTGGTCGCGGCCTCGGACACGGGGTTCTCCTCCAGCGACAACGTGACCAGCGTCAACAACGTCCCGAACCCCAACAATCCCAGCCTCACCAGATACCTGACCTTCACCGTGTTCCTGGCCGAGAACGAGCCGCTGGGCACTCGCGTCTTCCTGGTCCGTCGCAACGACAATCAGATCGTCGACAGCAAGTTTGCCGTGCGGACCAGCCCGGGCGTCCTGACCGTGACGCTGGAGGACAAGACCCCCATCCCGGCCGACGGGACGTATTTCTACTACGCCTATCAGGTGGACCTGGCGGGCAATCAGGGCCTCAATTCCCAGGAGCTCGCCGTCCTCGTCGACACGAGGGCCCCGGTCACGCCCAACGCCCCGGTCCTCGAGGTCAACAGCGACTCGGGCACCAAGGGCGACAACATCACCAACGTGAATCAGCCCTTCTTCACCGGCCTGGTCGCCGCGTCCGACCTGGGGACCGGCGGGCTGATCCAGATCCTCGACGCCGGCGGGAACGTCGTGGGATCGGTGCTCACCAGCGACCCGGTGAACTTCGACCCGATCACGGGCAGGTACAGGATCCAGGCCACCACGGCCCTGCCCAACGGCACCTACCGGCTGCAGACCCGGGTCCGCGACCTGGCGGGCAACTTCAGCGCGTTGTCGGCCCCGACCGTCGTGACGATCCTCGCCCGCACGATCGCCAGCCCGACCGTGAGGCTCGTGCCCCAGGACGACACCGGGACACCCGGCGACAATATCACCAGCAACGTGCGGCCTCGCCTCGTGGGTGAGGCGACCACCGGCCTGTCCGGCCTGGACACTCTGTACGTCCAGCTGAAGCAGGACGGCGTGGTGGTCTCGCCGATCGATCCGGCCAGGATCGCCATCGGCCTCGACGGCAAGTACCAGATCACCTTCCCCGCCGACCTGGTCAAGGGCACCTATGTCATCAGCGTGATGGTGAGCGACGTGGCCGGCAACTCCGCCGAGAGCACGCCGCTGCGCCTGAGGATCATCCCGGCCGACGGCGTGGACGACCCGGAAAATCCCGGGGAGAGCCCCGGCGTCCCCACCCTGTTCCTGCGTCCCGCCGACGACTCGGGCACCAAGGGCGACAACACCACGGTCGTCCGCCGTCCCCACTTCGAGGGCAAGGCGTTCTTCGCCGACAACTCCATCGCCGCGGGGGCCGTCGTCGAGCTCTCGACCGATGACGGCATCGTCCGGGGCACGGCCACGTCGGACGCCGAGGGGAACTTCACCCTGAGGCTCCAGAACGACCTGGGCAACGGCGTGACCACGCTCAAGGCCAGGATGCGAGACATCGCCGGCAACCCCAGCGTGGCCTTCGCCTCGGCGCCGCTGGTCCTGAAGATCACGTTCGCGGACGGCGACATCGACAACGATGGCAAGGCCGACCTCGACTCGTTCAACCCCACCACGGGGCTCTTCACCTTCACCAGCGACGTCGCCTCGCCCACCCCGACGGTCACCACCGACACCCCGTTCTCGACCCGGCAGGGGGACATCCCCTTCCAGGGCGACTTCAACGGCGACGGCAAGATCGACTACGGGTTCTACCGCTATGCGACCGGCGAATGGTTCGTGAAGCCCTCGGGCGCCTCGGCCTACCTGTTCGCTTTCGGGACGGGCGGCAATGACCTCCCCGTGCCGGCGGACTACGACGGCGACGGCCGGACCGACTTCGCCACCTGGCGGCAGAGCGACGGCAACTGGAGGTACTTCGGGTCCCGGGACAACAAGACCACGACCCGCCAGTTCGGCACGCCCGGCCTCGACCAGCCCGTGCCGGCGGACTACGACGGCGACGGCAAGGCCGACCTGGCCGTCTATCGCACGTCGCTCGGACAGTGGCGGGCCCTGCTCTCCTCGGGCGCCACGTCGATCCCGGGGACGTTCAACCCGGCCACCGTCGACGTGCCCTTCCCCAACGCCACCCTCGGCACCCCGAACGCGAGCGTCCCGGTGCCCGCGGACTACAACGGCGACGGCAAGGCCGACCTGGCCGTCTTCTCGCGGGCCACGGCCATCTGGCAGGTCGCCCAGAGCGGAGGCTCCCCCATCGAGGTGGGCTTCGGGGCGATCAACATCGACACCCCGGCTCCCGCGGACTACGACGGCGACGGCAAGGCCGACCTGGCCGTCTTCCGGACCACCAGCGCAAGCTGGCTGATCCGTCGCTCGGCGGGCGGGGCCGACCTCAGCGTGAACTCGGGGCAGGCCAACAACATCCCCCTGCTCTCGCCGCTGCAACCCTTCCGCTATGCGGTCCCGTCCACGCCGGGCCCGAATCCGGGGCCGACGCCCCCGCCGACCCCCCCCCCGGGCGGCGGGACCACCAATCCCCCGACGACCGGCGGCGGACCGATCGTCGTGACCACCACGCCCCCGGCCCCCACCGTCCGCGCGGTTCGGATCCGCAAGGTGGCCAAGCAGAGGGTGGTCCAGGTCGATTACAACAACGTGACCCAGGCCGATTCGGTCCAGAACCTGGCCAACTACACCTTCGTGAACGCCGGGAAGGACGGCCGGTTCAACACCCGGGATGACGTGAAGGTGCGGTTCCGCAGGGCATCCTTCATCGGCGGGACGGTCACCCTCACGCCCAGGAAGAAGCTGGTGGGCAACCCCCCCATGCGTCTGACCGTCACGGGCCTGGACGGCGGGGTCCCCTCGGTCAACTTCCTCGGTCGTCGCCCCAAGGCCTGACCCCCGTTCGACCGGCCTCACGCGAAGTCACCGAAGCCCGCCCGCGACGCCCCTGGGCATCGCGGGCGGGCTTCAGTGCGTTTCACGTCATGCCCCGAGTCGCCCGCGCGCGGGCAGGTCGCGACATGCCGATGCTCTCATGAACCCGGTGGAGCTCGATCCGCGGATCGCGTGGTGAGCCCCCTGCCCCGCGTATGGCGCCGCGATTCTCGGGGGGGGGGTGTGTCCCGGCTCAGGATCCGGGAGGCCGGGATCGCCCCTCGCTTCAGGCCGGGGTCCCGCGTTCCTGGATGGGCTCGCCGTGCCTCACCACCGAGTGCAACGCCGGCCGGTCGGCGGCGAACGCGCGATCCGCGATCTTCGCCGCCTTCTGAAGGGCGATGCACGTCCCTCCGACCGCGAACACGGCCAGCAGCGCGGGGGAGACGAGGACAAGCAGAGCGATCTGCACGGCCCACCGCACAGCGTCGGGCTGGGCCTGGTCCTGAGATTCGTCCGCGATCAGTTCCAGGCAACGCATGTCTTGCACGGGATGACCCTCCTGCCGCCCGATCGTGTCCAGGGAACCATAGCTCACGACGGGGGTCGGGGACGGCGGTCTATGGAAGAATTCTCGGCACCGAACGGCCGGGACCATGACCCTTCGACCCTATGGCGGAGAAAACCCATCCTCTGATGAGCCCTGCCCGGCCTCTCGGGACTCGCGCTGATCCCCCCTTCCCGACCGCGGACATTGGGTTCGTTTTCGAGAAATTGGCTTCGTTTTGGGTTCGTTTTTCCCCGAACGGACGACAAAAAGCCCCTCGCTGTCCCCCCATGATGGGACCTAAGTCCTTCTCTCCCATTCTCATCCGAGGGATCACGCTTCGCGGCTTGGGCGGCGAGATTGGGTTCGTTCTGCAAATTCACGTTTTCACGGAAGTCGGGTTCCTGGTCGTCGGGCCGGGCCCAGACGGCTGCACCTGATTGTCAACGAGCCGGCGTGGGGAGCGGGGCTCCACGACTCCATACTATCGCGACGTCCCCCGCCACCGATCTCCGGGGCGCCGGCATCCGTCGTCATGGCCCGGCCGATTCCCGGGCCATCGGCGTGTTGCGCGGGCTCGTTTCACGGTGGAACGGGGGCGAGCGTTCGCGATCGATTCGCGGTGCATGGAGGCGATCGTTTCACGGTGGAACGTCCGCCGGTCCGATACTCAAGATCGAGGCGTTTCACGGTGGAACGTCCGGCCCCGAGGATTCGCCGGATGGGCTCGATCATCTGCATGCTGAACCAGAAGGGCGGGGTTGGCAAGTCCAGCTCATGCCACCACCTGGCCGGCACCCTGGCCCGCATGGGCCGACGCGTTTTGTTAATCGACAACGACCCGCAGGCCTCGCTCACCCAGGGCTTCTGGGGCCCCGAGGCCACCCGCGGGATCGGACGCTCCCAGAGCGTGGCCGCCCTGTACGATGACGCCCTCGCCCCGATCCCCGAGGCCCTCATCCGGCCCACCGGGTTCGACGGCGTGGCCATCGTCCCCGGCTCCAAGCACCTCACCGCCTACAACATGCTCCCCCCCGACGCGTGGTACGAGTCCGAGCGCGGGATGCGGGACTTCCTGGGCGAGTGCCGCGACGACTTCGACGTGGTCCTGATCGACTGCCCGCCCAACCTCCACCTCTGCTCCCGCGCCGCGCTGGTGGCCGCCGATCACCTCATCGTGCCCCTGCAATGCGAGGACTACGGGGCGCAGGGGCTCGAGCCGGTGCAGGAGGCCATGTCCGACGTCCAGCGCGGCCCCAACCCGGGGCTGAGCCTGCTCGGCTACCTGGCCACCATGTACGACAAGCGGCTGGGGATCCACCTGGCCTACGAGGCCCTTTTGCGGGAGCTCTACGGGGCCGACGTGTTCGCCTCGACGTTCCCCCTGGCGAAGGACTTCAAGGAAGCCGTGGCGGCCCGCCAGCCCATCAGCCACTACAAGCCCAAGTCGGCCGCGGCCAAGGCGGCGAAGGCCGTGGCCGAGGAGATCCTCCAGAGGATCGACGCCCGCACCCAGGCCATCGAAGCGCGGAGGGTCGCATGAAGTCCGCCGAGAGCCTGAAGGCCCGCCTCGGGGCCCACATGAAGGAGTCCATGGGCATGGGGTCCGGCCCCGCCCGCCCTGCCCCGTTCCACGGCGAAACGCAGGCGTCCGGGGCCCCCGCCCCGTCCCAGGCGTTCCACGGTGAAACGAACAAGTACCAGGGGGCCGCGAGGGTGAAGGACGCCCTGGCGATCGACCTCGACCGGATCGTGGCCGACCCCGATCAGCCCCGCAAGGAGTTCGACCCGCAGGCCCTGGCCGACCTCGCCGGGAGCCTCAAGGCCCGGGGCCAGCTCCAGCCGATCCGCGTGCGGTGGGATGACGCCCTGGCGCGCTGGGTCGTGATCGCCGGGGAGCGCCGATTCCGCGCCGCCAGGCTCGCCGGGCTGGCCACGCTCATGTGCATCGAGGCCCGGGCCACGGCCTCGGCCGATGACCTGCTGGAGGACCAGCTCGTGGAGAATTGCATCCGCGAGGATCTCAAGCCGATCGAGCAGGCCATCGCGTTCAAGGCCCTGCTCGACCGCCGCGGATGGTCGTACCGCCAGCTCGGCGAGGTCCTGCACGTGGCCCCCGCCTCGATCGCGCGGGCCCTTGCCCTGCTCGAACTCCCCGAGGACCTCCAGGGGCAGGTGACCGCGGGCAAGATGCCGGCCTCCACCGCGTATGAGGTCTCGCGCATCGAGGATCCCCAGATGCAGAGGGCCGTGGCCGAGAGGGCCGTGGCCGAGGGGCTCAACCGCGCCGAGGTCGCCGAGGCCGCCCGCCGGTCCCAGCCGGCCAAGGCGAGGGGCAAGGGGAAGGGGGGCAAGGGCAAGCCCCGCAGGACCTCGGCCACCTTCCGCACGAGCGCGGGGCGCGTGACCGTCGAGGGGCGCCGGGACCTGGACGACCTCGCCATCCGCACCGCCCTGTGCGAGGCCCTGGCGCAGATCGACGCCCAGGCGGGCAGCCAGAACGAAGCCGCCTGACGCCGCGAGGCGAGGGCAGGGGGGGCGTCCGGGACGCATGCGGACGCCCCCCGCGTTTCACGGTGGAACACAGGGCGATGACTACGGGGCCAGGACGGCCGCGGACAGCCATCGCAGGGTCATCACCTGGGCCGGCACGATGGCCGCGCACGCCGCGACGACCATCCAGGGCCTCAGCCCCCTGGCCGCCATGGCCCCCAGCATCAAGAGCGCCCACGACCAGTGCGGGGAGTACAGGAAGTTGTCGGCCCCGCCCCACACGCTGTGGATTCCCAGGTTGAAGGCGATCCAGGCCACGAGCCCCAGCGTGAAGGGCCTCGTGGCGCGGTCCCGCAGGCCGACCCAGAGCCCGGCCGCGAGCAGCCCGCTCCATGCCGCCGCCGCCGCCACGTGCCACACCGTCATCGGGTGCGCCAGGTCCGTCCGGTAGGTCACGCGCCCCGGCGAGATCAGCGGGTAAGGGCCCACGATGGGATAGACCAGCCCGATGGCCCAGTCGCGGAGCGTGCGTGCGGGCTCGAAGTAGATCCGGAAGTGGAGCCAGTTCATGAGGTGCGCCCGGAAGTTCGGGAACCTCTGCCCGAGCTTCGGCAGGACGACCCACATCACCCCCGCCCCGACCGCGGCCAGGAGCAAGCCCGCGATGGCCAGTTGCCGGGCCCGCTTCTTCGTGAACAACGACGCCCGCAACCCGGCCAGACGCTCGGTCTGCAAGATCGACGCGAGCCAGGCGACCCCGGGGTAAACGCCGTTGGTGATCGTCGAGCCCGCGCAGAGGATGGTCAAGACGGCCAGGGCCGTCGTCTTGCGCCCCGGATCGATGTCGGACCAGAGGACCGCGGCCGAGATGGACAGCAATCCGAGCGAGATCCCATAGGTCTCGGGCACGCTGGCGATCAGGTTGGAGGTGGCGAGCATCCCCACGACCGCCAGGGCCACGCGGGCGAGCGTGCCGACCCCGAGCGCCGTGGCGACCGACCACACGCCGGCCAGGGCCAGCGCCGCGAAGCCCACGACCACGGTCCTCGCCGCGAGCATCTCCGAGCCCTCCCCCGCCCCGGCGGCGCGGAACACCCGCGAGAGGCCCACGCCCATCGGCCTCCAGACGAACGGGATCAGGGGGTGCAGCGGCGACGGGCGGACCTTGGCGGGCCCCGCCAGGTATCTCTGGTAAGACTTCGTGTCGGCATCAAAGAACGCGTCGTCGGCGGTCGTCCACGCCCCGGTCTTGTGGCCCATGAGCCCGGCGATCCCGAACAGGGCGAGGGCCGAGAGGGCCGCCACGAGGATCAGCGTCTTCATGCGAGCGTGTTCCTCGGGATCCCGACCAAACTCGGGGAGGGGCAACATTGGGGCGGTCGGCGAAGGCTCGACTTGACGCCTGGAAGCGGGATCCCGGGGGAGTCATGTGGGGGACGCCCGCCGGGAGGCACGAGCATAAGATCCGGCCGCCGGGAATGTCAAATTGCGGTCACGGGACCGCCGAAGCCCGGCGGCGAGGGCCCTCGGTGGCGAGGGCCGATGTTGTGGCTTTTGCGCAGCGCGGGGCCCCGCCCTTCCGCAAGTTTTCTTACGCCGGATGGCCTCAAGACTTATAATCGTGTCGTCAGATGCGCCGAGGCCAGGCCTCGGCGTTCGCTTCGACGGCGCAAGGATGAACCTGGAACCGTGATCGAAACAACCCAAGTTGCGGCGCACCCTTCGAAGCTCGCCCCGATCGGGGGCGAGATCCGGATCGTGGTCTCGGCGACCTTCACCGCCGAGCCGGTCGAGCCCTATCTCCACTTCTGGATGAAGGAGCTGGGACTCACCAGCCGCGTCGAGTTCGCCCCGTACAACCAGATTTTCCAGGAACTGCTCGACCCGTCGAGCCTGTGCGCGGCGAATCGCTCGGGCATCAATCTGGTCCTCGCCCGCCTGGAAGACTGGGCCCGCTTCCGGCCCGGGGGGTGGGACGCTTCGGCCATCGAGGACGCCGCCGACGAGCTGGCCCGTTCCCTCCTCGCGTTCGCCGAGCGGGGCGGCCCGCCGACTATCCTCTGCGTGCCCCCGCCCTCGCCGATCACGGCCGCCGACCCGCAGAGGGCGGCGCTGCTGGGGCGGATCGAGGAGCAGATCCGGTCCGCGATCGCCCCCTGCGAGACCATCCACTGGGTCGGGGCGGAGGCCCTCGGGGTCTACCCGGTGGGACGCCCTTATGACGAGGTCGGCGACCGCGTGGGGCACATGCCCTATACGCCCGAGATGCTCGCCGCGATCGCCACCGCCGTGGCCCGGCGGATCCATTTGATCAAGTTCCCGCCCTCCAAGGTCGTGGCGCTGGACTGCGACCATACCCTGTGGTCGGGCGTGGTCGGCGAGGACGGCCCCCAGGGCATCACGCTGGGCCCCGGCATGAAGGCCCTGCAACATTTCATCGTGGAACAGCAGGCCGACGGGATGCTCGTCTGCCTGCTGAGCAAGAACTCCGAGGCCGATGTTCTGGACGCCTTCGAGGCCCGCGCCGACTTCCCCCTCAGGCGCGAGCATCTGGTCTCCTGGCGGATCAACTGGTGGCCGAAGTCGCAGGGGCTCGCCGAGCTTGCCGAGGAGCTGAACCTGGGGCTCGACAGCTTCGTCTTCCTGGACGACAACCCCGTGGAATGCGCCGAGGTCCAGGCCGCCGTGCCCCAGGTGCTGACCCTGAGGGTCCCGCCCGACGGCGAGATGGAGGCTCTCCTGCCCCACCTCTGGGCGTTCGACCGCCTGAAGGTGACCGAGGAGGACCGCAAGCGGACCCTCATGTATCGCCAGAACGCCGATCGGTCCCGGCTCGAGCGACAGGCCGGGGACATCAGCGACTTCCTGGCCTCGCTCGAACTCAAGGTCCAGATCGCCCCCCCGACCGAGGCCCAGTGGCTGCGGGTGTCCCAGCTCACGCAGAGGACCAACCAGTTTAACTTCACGACGGTCCGCCGCAGCGAGGGCGAGGTCAGGCAGTGCGGCCAGGCGGGCCTGGAGTGCCTGTGCGTCGAGGTCTCCGACCGGTTCGGGGAATACGGCCTCGTGGGCGTGATGATCTTCGGAGCCTCGGGCGACGCCCTGGCCGTGGACACCTTCCTGCTCAGCTGCCGCGTGCTGGGCCGGGGCGTGGAGCACTCCATGCTCGCCCACCTGGGAGGTCTCGCCGTGGAGCGGGGCCTGGCCTTCGTCGAGTGCCGCCACCTCCCCACGCCCAAGAATGAGCCGGCGGCGAACTTCCTCGCTACCGTCGCGGCCTCGTATGCGTCCCCCTCGGCCGACGGGGACGGGACGCTCTACCGCATCCCCGCGGATGTCGCCCGTGAGTCGGCGTATCGGCCCGCGGACGCCGAGGCGCGCGAGCAGCTGGAGTTCGCCCGGACCGGGGGCAAGCCGAAGGACCCGAAGGCGGCATCCGCGGTCCTCGCCTTCGACAAGTCGGACTTCTACCGCAGGGCGGCCTACGACCTGCGCCGCCCCGAGGCGGTTGTCCGCGCGGTCGAGGCCGAATCCCGGATCCCCAGGGCGCTGCAAGGCCCGATCGCCGAGCCCCGCACCGCCGTGCAGCGCGAGCTGACCGCCCTGTGGGGCCGCGTCCTGCAGACCGACCCGATCGGCATCGACGACGACTTCTCCGCCCTCGGCGGGACGTCCCTCCAGTGCGCCCGGATGTTCGTGGACCTGGAGACCGACTACGGCGTGCGCCTGCCCATGTCCACGATCCTCGACGCCCCGACCGTCAGACTCCTCGCCGAGAGGATCGCCTCCGCCAGCCGGGGGGAGGCGAGGCAGTCGCTCAAGATGCTCAGGCCCGGCCTCCCGGGCGGGCCGACCCTCTTCCTCGTCCACGACGGCGACGGCGAGACCCTGCTCTATCTCAACCTGGCCAGGAGGCTGCAAGAAGACGTGACGGTCTACGGCCTCGAGCCCTACGGCAATGACCACTGCCCCATGCTCCACACCCAGATCCCCGAGATGGCGGCCTTCTATCTGGAACGCGTCCGCGAGGTCTGCCCCGAGGGGCCGTACCTGCTGGGAGGCCTGTGCGCGGGCGGGGTGATCGCCTTCGAGATGGCCCTGCAGCTCAGGGCGGACGGCCAGGCGGTCGGGCTGGTTGCCCTGATGGACTCGGCCGACGCCCGGGCCGAGACGAAACCCTACCTCAACGTCCGCAGGCGATGGGCCCGCTTCGTCGCGTCCCTCCGGGGCAAGCCCGCGTCGAGGCCCCATGTCGGGGGCGAATCCATGCCGGGCCCTTCCACCGCGAACGGCCACGTCCCCAAGCCGAGCGGCGGCCGCGCGACCCGGCTTGTGCGGAAGGGAGGCCAGGCCGTGACCAAGGTCTCGAACCTGGTCCGATACGAGATGGGCCTCCGCGCCCGCAAGATCGCCGAGGCCGCCAGGATCCAGGCCATCCGCGCCGAGCTAGCCCGGGGCCATCTGCCCGAGGAACCCTCGGGGCTCACCGTCCGCGCGGTGTACGAGCATGCCGAGAGGTCGTATACGCCCTCGGCCCGGCTCGACGTGCCGACCCTCCTCGTCCGCTCGGGCGGAGACGGCAAGGAGTACGCCAGCGACGAGCCCCTGGTGACCCGGCTCCGCGACCCTCGCTTCGGATGGGAGCGACGGATGGACGCGTCCATCCCCCTGGAAGTGATCGACGCGCCCGGGGGGCACGGCGGGATGCTCCAGGAGCCCCACGTGTCCGTGGTCGCGGACGGCCTCAGGGCGGCGATCGACCGGACCGTCGCCGCGGCCGTCTCCTGAACCGCGACCCCGCCCCCTCCCTCCTTCGACCCGGGCCGAGCCCCCCCTTCAAGGCGTCCATGACACCGACACCCGTTGCCTGCCCCGTCCTCGTGGTCATCGTCAACTACAAGACGGCCGCCCTGACCGTCACCTGCCTGAGGACGCTGGAGCAGGAACTCCGGCACATCCCCGGGGCGCGTGCCTGCGTGGTCGAGAACGACTCCGGCGACGGCGACAGGCTCGCCTCGGCGATCGCCGAGAACGGCTGGGGCTCCTGGGTCGAGCTGAAGCTCGCCGAGCGCAACGGCGGGTTCGCCTACGGGAACAACGTGGCCATCCGCCCGACCCTCGACTCCGCGGAACCGCCCCGCTACGTCCTCCTGCTGAACTCCGACACCGAGGTCCGCGACGGCGCGATCCGCTCCCTCATCCGGTTCATGGACGAGCACCCCCACGTGGGCCTCGCCGGAAGCAGCTTCGAGAACGCCGACGGCTCGGAATGGCCCATCGCCTTCCGATTCATCACCCCCGCGTCCGAGATCAACCGCGGCCTGCGATGGGGCCCGGTCACCCGGCTCCTCAAGCGGCACGTGACGGCGCGCGTGATGGAGCAGACGCACCCCCAGGAGGTGGACTGGGTCGCCGGGGCCAGCATGATCATCCGCCACGACGTGTTCTCCCGGATCGGGCTCATGGACGAGGCCTACTTCCTCTACTTCGAGGAGGTGGACTTCTGCCTCCGGGCCCGCCGCAGAGGCCTTCCCTGCTGGTACGTGCCCGAGAGCCGCATCATGCACATCGCCGGGCAGAGCAGCGAACTGACGAAGCGCGACACCCGCCCCGGACGCATCCCGACCTACTGGTACGCCTCCCGCAGGCGCTACTTCCTCAAGAATTACGGCCTCGCCGGGGCCGTGGCGGCCGACCTCTTCTTCGGGTTCGGCTACACCCTCTGGCGGATCCGCCGCGCGGTCTTCCGAAAGCCCGACCTCGACCCCCCCCATGCGCTGGGCGATCACTGGAAGAACAGCGTCCTGTTCGCCCGGAATCGCAACCTCGTCCCGCCCGCCTGATCGCCCCCCGCGACGTGTTCCACCGTGGAACGCAAGCTCCCGATCCGCTCGGACCATCTCAGTTCCACAACGAGGCGTGCCCCCCGGTCCAGCGGGCCGAAGTTCGCCCAAAAGTTCAGTGGGTCGGGCAGGGGGGGGCCACGGGGCCTCGGTCATGAGGGGCCCCGCCGCCCCGCAGGATGCAGGGCAACGGGGCACTTCGACTTGCTTGTCGGTGGCGTCAGGAGGTCGCCTTGTCCTTGCGTCGGCCGGCGTAGCCAAGCAGGCCAAGGAGGCCGGTGCCCAGCATCGCCAGCGAGGCGGGCTCCGGCACGGCCGCGGAGCGGTGGCGGGCCACGATCGTGATCTTGGCCGTGTTGATGAATGTCGCCGGGTCCTGCGTCTGGAAGTAGAACGCCTGGTAGAGGTCCGAGTGCGGGTCCGGCGAGTGCTGGTGTGTCACCACATCGGTGTCGATCAGCGTATTCGTGTTCAGCGGCGTGTTGATCAGGTTGTTACCCAAGAGGACGCCCGCGTTGGCGGGGTTGATGTCGGCCGGGTGCGGCCCGACGATGTGGACGCCCTCGAAAATGAAGGCGTCGAAGGTGAGGAACCCGCCTGTGGCCCCCGTCACCGTCCCCAGGAGGGTGAGCGTACCGGTCCAGTTGGCGGCCGCCGGCCCGGCCAGGTTGATGCTCAGCGAGGCGGGAGCCGTCGGGTCGATGGGTTGCGTCAAGAGGAAGGTGACCTCCCAGCGATACCCCTCGGGGAACGTCGGGTTGGGCGTCACGACGTCGGAGATGATGGAATACCCCGCCTGGCATCGCGGACCGATGCCCATGGCGGCCGGCAGAAGGAGCAGGAGGGCGGCGTACGCCGCGGGGTGACGCAAGATGCGTGTCATGGTGCAAGGCCCCGAAGGTTGGGAGAGAAACCGGAATGCAATCCAGACATAGGAATATTGGACGAATCTTATAAAGTCAACGCACTCCGAAAGGTCAGCGTGGAGACACCCAGGCCACCGCACGCGGCTGCCTTGGCATGAAGCGGTCGCTTGATCCCTGCCCTCCCATTGCCGGATAAAGGACATTATCCGGCAATAGAACGGGGGCAGGGCAGGGGGGGCCAAAAGGCGCTCGGAAAGGAGGGGTGGTCTCCGGTCGTGCGACCGAAGATCAACTCAACCGACAGCATTGCCCGAGGCACGTGGAACGGTCCGGTGGCGCGACATGCCGCCGCGGTTAGGACGCTGGGACGCCGCCTACAAGCGGTTCCGACGCTGGGGGGCGCGCGGCATCTGGGCGGCGCTGTTCGCCGGGCTGCCCGGCCTCGCTATCCGTATTGCTCGCCGACCCCAGGCCTCCCGGCACGATCCCGGGCGGGCCGTCCCTATCTATCCCGACTCTCGGGGAGAAACAAATCTCGACATCCCTGTAACAGCCACCGAACCCGTGCGTACACGGTTCGGAGGTCCCGTCGAGGCGACCCTTTTGACCCTCGCTCTGGCAGCGAACGGTGGGATGGAAGCCTGAGCCGAGGGGCGAGATCCTCCTCCTCTTCCCCGGCGGGCGGGCCTCGGCCGTCTCGCAACAGCACCAATGGAGTTTCTTTCCATGTCTGAGACGACGGTATCGTCCAAAACGCGGGGCGCGCGGTTGAGCGGTTTCGCCAGGGCCGGCACCCTCGCGGCTTTGGCCCTTCTCCTCTCTGTCGCGGGATCAGTTTCCGCCCGTGGTGACCTCGTCACCACTCTGTCCGCGACGGCAACCGAGATCGACAGCGGCCTGTTTCGTTACGAGTACACCCTGACCAATGAACTGAGCAGCACCCTGTCCGTCACCGACTTCTTCCTCGACGTCTCCCCGTTCGCCGACCTCCAGGCGATCACCGCGCCGGTGGGCTTCATCATCTCGTATTCCGCCGGCGACCCCGACATCACCTTCTCATCGCCCGAGGCCGCGTTCGACATCCTGCCGGGCTCGTTTGGTCTGTTCTCTTTCGAGAGCCTGATCGGGCCGAAGTCCGCGGCGTTCTTGGTGCGAGGGCTGGGCGAGACCTCGTTCGGCGAGAATTCCGGCTTCACGCTCACCCCCTCCGCCGTGCCCGAGCCCTTGAGCGTAGGCTTGTTCGCGATGGGCAGCGGCATGGCGGGTGCCTGGCTGCGTCGTCGCAAGGTCGCCTTGCCTGTTGTGTCTTGATTCATCCTGGCCCGACCACCTTCGGTATCGTCGCTCGAGTTTAGAGCGTTCCTCATTCTCCCTCTTCGATTCATCGCAACGACACCCATGGAGCCTGATGCTCATGTCGATTTCGCAGATACGAAAAAGATGGCAACTCGCCATTGCCACGCTGGTCGCCTCCTCGCCCCTGGTCCTCGCCCCTGCCCTGGCGTCGGACCATGCCGACACGGCCGAGAATTATAATCGGATCGGTGCCGACCTGACCGACCTCTACATCTTCCCGAACCCCACGAACGCCGACAACGTGGTCCTGGTGATGGACGTACGCGGGCTGATCCCGACCGGGCAGGCCGGTGGCGTCTCGTTCGACCCGCGGGTCCTCTACCAATTCAAGATCGACAACACCGGCGATAACGTCGAGGACCTGGTGATCCAGGCGAAGTTCGAGGGCGTGGGCATGAACCAGAAGGTTCGGCTCGTCGGCCCGATCTCCCCCCCGACGATCGGCACATCGTCGATCCTGGGCCGCCCGAGTGCGATCAACGGCGTGATCAACCAGCCGTTCTCGCCGCAGGCCGGGACCATGGCCTTCGCCGGGGCCCGCGAGGACCCGTTCTTCATCGATCTCGAGCAGTTCTTCAAGATCTTCCCCGATCGCGGCACGCCGCTGACCGGCAAGCAGGTCAACCTGCCCAATCCCAACCAGCCCCAAGCGGGCGGCTTCCGCTCGCCAGGCGTTGACTTCCTGGAGGGCTTCAACGTCCTGTCGATCGTCGTGGATCTGCCCCGCGCCCGCCTGGCGCCCGCCGGCGGAGCCCCCGGGGTGATCCGGGTGTGGATGACGACCAGCGTGGCGACCGGCTCGGGCGGTGGCTTCCGCTATCAGCAGCTCGACCGCCTGGCCAACCCCGTGGTCAACGAAGTCCTGGCGACCGTCACAAACCGCCGCCACGAGGTCAATAACAAGGTGAGCCCGACCGAAGACCCCAACCAATTGAAGCGCGACATCGAGAGCTTCTTGACCTTCCCCGCCGGCCGGTCGCGGCAGATTAAAGACGTGATTGAAGCGGTCCTGGTGCCCGACACCATGGTCGCCGACCTCTCGAAGGACGGCATCGCGTCTTACCTGGGCGTCCAGACAGGGGGTTTCACTGGAGGCCTCTTCGGCGGGCGCAAGCTCACAGACGATGTGGTCGACATTTCCCTGTATGTGGTCTTCGGGACCGCGATCTCGGACCTGGGCCTCGCTCCGGATGACGGCATGGCACTTCCGACGTTCACGAGCGACAACGTCGGCTTCGGGGCCAAGCATTTCCTGAATGGGTTCCCGTACCTGGGCGACCCGCGCTGAGTCCGGATTCTCTATCGCGCGGTTCGGCCGGGGGCCATCCATGGGACTGCCCCCGGCCGTTGTCTTTTCCACCGGAGAGCGCATCATGAAATTTGGGATCCATGCGGCTGCGTTTGTCGCCTTCACCATCGTCCACACGGCCGCGATTTCCGCCCAGGAGCCGGCCCCGGATCGCTCGGCCGAGTTCGTAGCCTATAATCCCGAGGCAGCTTCCAGGACCGTCGCGTTCTGGGAAGCCAAGGTCAGAGTTGACCCTCGAGGGGCGATCGCCCTTCGCGAATTGGCAGGGGCGTATCTCGCCCGTCAGCGGGAGACCGGGGCGATCGAGGATGCCGTTCGGGCAGAAGATGCCGCCCGTCGCTCGCTCGAGGTCCTACCCGGCAACACCCCGGCGCTCGGCCGACTGGCGCGCGCGCTGCTGTCGCAGCACCGCTTCCCCGAGGCGCTTGCCGCCGCGGAGCGGCTCGGGGCCAGCGATCCCGAGGCCCTGAGGCTCTGCGTGGACGTCCGCCTGGAACTTGGCGACTACGAGGCCGCCGCCCGCGACTTCCTGGCGATCCCCGCCCAGCACGACGATCCCAACCTAAAGGCGCTCGAAGCCCGCCTGCGGGACGCCGAAGGCAAGCCGGACGACGCCCTCCGCCTTATGCGCGAAGCGGCGAGGCTGACCGACGAATTCCCCGACATGCCCGCCGAGGCCCGCGCCTGGTATCGTACCATGATCGGCCATACGTTGATCGACGGCGGGAAGCTGGAGGAGGGAGAGCGGGCCTGCGGCGAGGCGCTGGAGATCTTCCCCCGCGACTACCGGGCGATGACCGGACTGGCCGAGGCCGCGGCCTGGCGCGGCGACCATCGCAAGGTGATCGAGTGGGGCCGCAAGAGTATCGCCATCGCCCCGCAGAACCCGGAGGTCCTGCGACTTCTGGGCGAGGCCTACGGGGCCCTGGGAGAGCCGCAGGAGGCCGAACGGCAATTCGCCCTGCTCAAGGCGCTGGCCGGTTCCTTCCCCAGGATTTACGACCGCCATTGGGCGATCTTCCTCGCCGACACCGGACGAAACTTGGACGAGGCCTTGGCCCTGGCGCTCAGGGATCTCGACCTACGTAAAGATGTCCATGCTTACGACACCTTGGCGTGGGCATCGCACAAGAAGGGTCTGCACCGCGAGGCCGCCGCGGCGATGAAACAAGCCCTGGCGCGGAATACCCAGGACCCCTCGATCCTCCATCACGCGGGTGTCCTAGCCGAGGCTACCGGAGACCGTGCCGAGGCTGAAGCCAAATTCGCGAAGGTCCGGGCCCTCAATCCTTACATGATCAAGTCGGAGACCAAAGCGCCCTCCGCGAACTGAGCGGTGCTAAGCGCATTCCCGAGCGAGAAATACCCATGAATCGCCGTCCGCAAGGCGGATTCTGCCTGATCGAGCTGCTGGTGGTCATTGCGATCATCGGGGTTCTGGCCGCGCTGTTGTTGCCGGCAGTGCAGGGCGCCCGGGAGGCGGCCCGGCGGGCCCGATGCTCCAATAACCTGAAGCAGATGGGCCTGGCCTTCCACAACTACCACGGCGCCCACAACGTGCTCCCCCCGGGCTATCTTTACCGGAAGGGATATGCGGTCGGCGGTCACGGATGGGCGTCGATGATCCTCCCGCACATGGAGCAGGTGGCCCTCTTCGACGCGGTCAATTTCAGCCTCCCGGCCTGGTCGGGGGCCAACTCGACGGCCTTGGTCGCCACGGTTAACGCTTACCAGTGCCCGACCGATACCACCGTGACCTCGAAATTCTTGGAGCGAGACGGATATCGCTATGCCAGGTCCAGCTACGTGGCATGCTTCGGTCCGGGCGATATGGACGCGATGCCCGGCGACGATCGGGGGATGTTCGGCCGCAATAGCCGTGTGCGGTTCGCCGACGCGACCGACGGGCTGTCACGCACCATTCTGGTGGGGGAGCGCACTAATGCCGTGTCCCTCACCGTGGTCGGCTCGTCCAACCACTTCGACCTGGAGACGGTCTGGCCGGGCGCCATCAAGGAGGAGCCCGAGGACGACCACGCCCATACCACGCTCTTTCGATCGCTTTCCTTCATCAACAACCCGGATTTCGACGACCTGAATGCCATGAGCTACCACCCGGGCGGCCTGAATTTCCTCTTCGCAGACGGGTCGGTTCGACACCTGAAGCCGAGCATGAGCCTGGGCGTTTATCAGGCCCTTGGGACCCGATCCGGGGGGGAACTTGTCGGCGACGATCGATACTAAGTTCGTGATTTGTGTCCGAATACGCGGTCGTCTTCTCTGTCAGCGGACGAGACATAAAGAGTCGTTATCGGTCCCACTGTCTCCATCCACAGGGACGGGGTCCGCGGGCGCGTGAGACGGCCCTGGGTTCCTGCGGTTGAGGAACTCAGGGCCGTGGGTGGGTTTTGGGCTGGAGGGTTCAGGAGAGCTTGGTGCCGAAGATCCTCCTGGCGGCTTCCTTGACCTCGTCGGGGTCGAGGACCGATGGGGCCCCGACCTGGGGCTCGGCGGGGAGGTCGGGCATGGGGGCGAGGGTAGGGATGGGGTCGTTGGTCACGACGAGGTCGGGGCCTCCGTCGGGGTGCGGCCCCTTCCAGATCTCGCCAACCTTCGAGATGTCTTCCTTGCTGAAGCTGTACATCGTGTTGTAGAGCCCCTGCTCGATGTACTTGCGGGCTTCGGGGAACTTGTCGGTGCTCAGCTCGGGGATCGGGAAGAGCCTGGACACGTCGACCCCGCCCGAGAGCGTCTCGAGGGCCTTGGCGTAGGCGATCACGTGGGTGCTCCCGCGGACGAGCAGGAAGGCGGTGAGCTCCCTCACGGTGGGGTCGCTGGTGGTCTCGTAGACCTTCAGCTTCGCGGCCCGGGCGTTCAGCTCGAGGAAGAAGTTGTGCACCAGGTCGAGCTTGAGGCTCCCGCTGGAGTTCACGTAGCTGCCGTTCCAGAAGTTGCCCATCGAGTCCACGGGAAGGGCGTTCTGGCCGGCGGCGAAGAAGTGGTACTGGTTGCGGAAGTCGAGCACATCGGCCAGGGGCTTGGCCGTGGGGTCCTGGCCGCGGGTCACGGTCCCGGTGAGCAGCAGGTTGATGGCGCTGGCCACGAGCTCGACGTGCCCCCACTCCTCGGCGGCGATGTTGGCGATCAGCTCATAATATGGGCGATAGTTGTCGCGGTCCCGGAAGTTGATCGTCTGGAAGAAGTAGTTCATGAGCGTGGAGAGCTCGCCCGCCTTGCCGCCCATCAGCTCCTGGACGGCGGACGCGGCGTTGGCCGACGGGTGTTTCGGCCTGGGCAGCGCGATGAGTAGCTTGTCGGCTCGGAAGATCACGTCGGAAATCCTTGGTTCTGATGAGCGGCGGGCGGCGACCGGGAGGAAAGGGATTTTGTGGTCGGCTTCACTGCAAGCGAAAACCGGCTCGGGTCCTCTCCTCATGGGGCAAGCGAGGGCCGCGGCCGGTCTTGTGATCGGAATTCATTTGGGCGTGGAGGTGCTGCCCGCGTCGGTGCCCGAACCCGAGCCCGAGCCGGTGGTGCCGGAGTTCGCACCCGGGGTGCTGCCAGTGCCCGCGCCGCCGGCCGAACCCGCTCCACTGCCGGAGCCCGTGGCCGAGCCCGAGCTGCTGGTCCCCGAGCCCGTGGTCGTGCCCGATCCGCCGGAACCCGTGGTGCCGCTGCCGGAACCCGTCATGCCGCCGCCGGAACCCGTGGTGCCGCTGCCGGGGATCGAGCCTTCCGTGCCCACGCCGGTGGTCCCGGCCCCCGTGCCGCCCGCGCCCGTGCCCGAGCCGTTGCTCATGCCGGCCCCGCTATCGCCCGCCTTCTCGGTGCTGCAACCGGCCATTACCATCGGCATAGCCGTGGCGACACCGAACAATCCTAGCTGGATCCATCGCTTGAAGATCATGATGCGACTCCTTGATTCCCAGGTGGCAGCCCGCAGCGAAGGGCGTTCGCCGTCAGCATGAGCGACGGCCACGCGCCGCGGTTCGTCCCGGCCTCGCGTCGGAATGACGCATCGAAACGTCCACGCAGGTTCAAGTCTTCTCGCAATCGCTGCGCCGCTGCCCTGCCGGGTGGATGCCGGGCTCCGGATCGTCCTCGCTTGGTTTTGGGCCTCGCGGCGCATATGCTGATGCGAGGGGATCGGGGCGTCATGGCCGAGGACGGGCCGGCCCGCCGTCTGCCGACGGCGCCTGGGGATGCCCCGGTTCCTGGACCGCGAGTTGACTCATGCCTCCACCCGACGACCGGCCCATCGTGATCTTTGACGGGGCCTGCAACTTCTGCAACTCGTCGGTGAACTTCGTCCTGAGGCACGACCGTCGCGGGCGGTTCGTGTTCGCGGCGAACCAGTCGGAGGCCGGGGCGGGGCACCTGCGGAGGTTCGGGATCGACCCGTCCTCGGTGCAGAGCGTCTTCGTGGTCGAAGGGGATCGGATCTGGACGAAGTCGGCGGCCGCGTTCCGAATGGCGCGCGGACTCGCCTTCCCGTGGAACCTGCTCGCCGTGGGCGGGATCGTCCCCGCGAGGATCGCCGACGCGGTTTACGACCTGATCGCGAGGAACCGCTATCGCTGGTTCGGGCGATCCGAGGCGTGCCGGATCCCTACCGAGGCCGAACGATCGCGGTTCCTGTGAATCGGGAGGTCCGTGAGATTACTTCTTGATCACGTTGGGGCCGGCGGCGGGCTGGAGGACGAGGCGTACCGAGGCTCGTTGGTCGACCTGCTCCTCGATGACCAGCCAAGACATGACCTTCAGCTCGATCCAGACCAGAAGCAGGGCCAGCGGCATCATCATCCATCCGGCGGTGTCGTGCGCGATCTTGTCGCCGAACTTGCTGCCGAAGAGGTGGTAGCACCAGGCGGTCGCCGTGATGCGGATCACGTTGGACAGTAGCGCGATGGGGATCGTGCTCAGCAGGAGCACGATCCTCTGCCACATCGGGAAGTCGCGGGCCAGGATGACGGTCGCGGTGACCAGGGTCACGAAGCTCATGAGGATCGACAGGCCGTTGCAGGCGCGGGCGACCTCCAGCGGCTGATCCCCCAGGTGGATCACGTTGCCCTGCGTGACCACGGGCAACCCGGTCGCCACGAGCAGGGCCGAGCTGGCCACGGTCGCCAGCGACTGGAGGGGACCGGCCAGGGCCATGTTGACCGTCTGCGGAAGGGGCAGCAGGAAGATCAGGAAGCACAACGCGGGCGCGGCCCACCAGAGCAAGCGCCACCCGCCCAGGGCGAGCGTGAGTGCCGCGACCGTCAGGACCATCGTCACATTCTCAACCCAGACCTGGTTCACCTGATAGGCGTAGAAGCGCATACCGAGCAGGCCCAGCAGCAGGACCCAGCCCACCAGGCTCGGGCGGATGGGCAGGCCGGCCAGGGTATCGCGCCTCTGCCAGAGGATCGCCGCGGCGATGGGCGCCACGAGGAACCCGTGGGAATAGTTGGGCTCGATCCACCAGATGTTCACCAGGGACTTCAGATTGGGGGCATACGCGAGGCCCACGGCCAGCAGCACCGCCGCCGCGGCCCAGAACCCGGCGGGCGCCTTTCGGAGATTATTTAGCGATTCGGAGAGACGCGTGGGAGAGGCCATCGACGGAATTCCTCGCAAAGGACCGGTCTTGGTCGGGTCGGCACCACGACCCATCGTGGGATCGGGCTCAACGTCCGGGCCAGGAGATCAGGCTTCGGGCCGGATTCTCAGACATCCTGCGGCACGGTTCCGCCCGCGGACGGGACCTCGGACGCGGTTGCATAGGGGGTATAGCGGTAAGAGCCGTAGGACGACTCCATCGTGCGGCACCCGTTGACCACGGCGCCCAGGACGCGTACGCCCACCGAGGCCAGGCGCTTGTTGGCCCGCTCCACGAGCGGGAAGCGGCTGGTGTCGTGCCTCACGGCCAGGACGGCGCCGTCGGTCCATCGTCCCAGGAGCAGGGCATCGGGCACGGCCAGGACGGGCGGCGCGTCGATGATCACGATATCGAAGGTCTCGCGGAACTGGGCGATCATCTGCCCCAGGCGGTCGCCGTGGAGCAGGCGGCTGGGGTCCTGCCCCATGGTCCCGGCGGGCAGGAGGTGGAACCCCCCCGCGTTGCCGATCACGACCATGGCCGACTCGGCGGTCGCCTCGCCGGTGAGAACGTCCACGAGGCCGGGCCCCTCGGGCACCTCCAGCAGGTCGCCCAGCGACGGACGCCTGAGGTCGGCGTCGATCAGCAGGGTCATGAGGCCCGCGTTGGCGCATCGCCCGGCGAGCTGCGCGGCCAGGGTCGTCTTGCCCTCGCCCCCGGTGGCACTGGTGATCAGCACGCATCGGCGGTGGGACTGGCCGGGCTTGTGGGCGCACAGGGTCACGCGGAGGTGATCCAGGCTCTGCACGAACTCCTCGATCCTCCGCTTCTCGTCCCTCTGCCCGCGCACCGAGAGGGCCCGCTGCGACCCCCCGAGGCTGGGCAAGGGGGGCACCACGCCGATCACGCCCAGGCGGATCCTCTGCGAGAATTCGTCGGGGTCGGCCACGCGGGCGCTGCGGAACTCCACGAGGATGAACAGGCCGCTGATCAGGACGAACATGGCGGCGGGCGCGGCCATGGCCATCTTCGCGCGGTTGTTGCTCGTGGGGACCTTCGGGGCGGTGGCCGGGTCACTCTGCCGGATCTGCACGCCCTTCTTCGCGTCAAGCTCGAGCTGCTCCAAACGCAGGCGGACGGCGGTGAGGATGTTGACGTTGTATTCGAGCTCGGCCTGGGCGAACTGGACGTCCACGCTCTGGTTATTGGCCGTCTTTGCCTCGATGTCCGCGGTCTTGAGCTGCTCCTGCAGGAGTTTCTCCTTGATCTTGAGCCCCTGCAGTGCCCTCTGGGCATCGCGAAGCTCATTGGAGCGGGCCAGGAGCACGGGGTCGTCGGCCGACTGGGCCTCGGGGTTCTGGAGCTTGGCCTTCAGCTGGGGGTAGGCTCGCTGCCAGAGATCCTGATACTGAGCCTTGAGGTCGGCGATCTGGCCGCGGATGTGCTTGGTCGCGGGATCGGTGGAGTGGTTGCGCACGCGGCCCTTGGCGAGCTCGAGCTTGCCCTCCATGTCCGAGATGCTCTCGGTGATCTCGGCCACCGCGGACAACCCCAGGAACTCCGCCTGGATCCGCGCCTCGAGATCTTCGGCGGGCCCGGAGGCGGGACCATTGGCCCCGGCGCGATTGCGGAGCTCCTGCTGCTGAAAGTTGACGTCGGCCTCGGCCTGGAACTTCGCGATTTGGACTTGGGCAAGCTGGTTCTTCAGGCTACGGAATTCCTCGAGCGACATCTGCGAGCGGCCGTTGGCCAGCCCTTTGGTCACTTCGTCCTTGTCCTTCGTCGCGGGCGCGGCGATGCCGGGATTCTCACCGGCTTGCTTGTACATTTCTTTGACTTTTTTCTGCTCGTCCTTGACCTTCTTCTCGTACTCCGCTTTTGCCACCGCGAGAGAGCCGATGAGTTCCTTGGTGGATTGGCTACTCTGAGTGTTGGCGATCTCTATATAGCTGTTGACCACAGCATTGACGATCTTGGCCGCCGCCTTCGGATCCTCGTCGGTCATGCGGACCATGATCACGTAGGTGCCGGCCTGCGGGATCGAGACCATCAGTTCCTTGCGCAGTTCGGTCTCAGGATCAAGCAAGTTTTTGATCTTGGCCAGTCCGATGACCTCTTCGTTTTGGAGCGCAAGGGCGAGGACCTTGGGGCTGGTGAGGAGGAGGAGCTGGGTATCGAGGTACGACTTGAACCCGCCGTTGGGCCCGCTCGCACCTCCGCCCAGGATGGCCTGCTGGGGGGGGGTGACTTCGATCAGCGAGTAGACGTCGAAACGCGGCTTGATGTACTTGTAAGCCAGATAGGACAGGCCGACCGAGCTCACCAGCCACAGAGCGAGGATCTGCCACCAGTGGCGCCTCAGGGCCCGCAGGATCACCCGCATGTTCAGAGGCCGGCTGGCCCCCTGCTCCTGCGCGGGGCCGGCTTCCTCCCACGCGGGCATCCTCTCCGCGAGGGGGGAGGGCGACCAAGGGGTCAGGCTGTTCGAGGATCGATCCGTGGTGTCCATCGCGAGGGAGCCCTCGTCGTTCTTCATTTGGAGGATCGACCCGCGAGCTTGGGCGGGTCCTGGTGGCGTTTCACGACATTCGTGATGGTTTCGCGAGATCGGGCCGGGGGCCCGATCGTGGAAGTCGGAATCAGGGGCGTGCCGACGACGCGACGGCCGCGGGACCGGGCTGGGGCGATTGGGCCGCGGCGATGCGGCGATCAATCTCGTCCATCAGCAAGGCGAGGCTGGCGTCGTTCGGGTTGTCGTTCTTCAGCAAATCCAGTTCCGCCACCGACCGGAGCCGGCGAGCGGCCTGGACCTTGAACAGGCTGGGGATCCGCTCGAGCTCACGGTGGCCCCCGATGTTCGGGTTCCACCGGTTCGACTGCCTCCAGGTGTAGTACACGTGCTGAAGCTCGGACTGGCCGCCCTCGCCCTTGGTGTAAACCAGTTCCCGGAACGGCCAGGACGCGCCCGTCGAGGGGGACTGGACCGTGTGCATCTTGGGGTCGCGGACCATGTCAAAGCCGCTGGCCGGGTAGCAGACCTCGGGGATATGGCCAAACATGGCGACACTGGGCCCGAAGAGCACGAGCACGTGCACGCGCTGGCCGGTGTTCTGATTCTGATAGCTTCGGAAGATGGAGTCGGTACTGCCGGTGATGCGGACGATTTGCTCATCTACGGGCTCATCCTGTCCCACCCAGGGCCCCAGCTGCATGGGGATGTCCTTGAGGGCGAACGGCGACTTCCGTCCTTCGCGCAGGACCTGGTCGACCCGGCTGGACTGCCACCCCCGGGCCGCCCCGGAGGCCGCAAGGACCGCAACGGCCAGGGCCACTTGCACCCAAACTCCGCGAGCTCGGGCCGCGGGGGCCTCCGGCGGGATCACCATCGTTTCGGGATCGGCGGCGTGGGTGGGTGGGATCGCGGGGGGGGGCATCGGTGGGCCTTCAGGGTGGGAAATCCGCGGGATACCCCGCCCTCCGCGCGATTGCGCGGGGGATCAAGATCAAGCATACTACTCTATCTGTGGTTCGGGCGAAGGTAAACCCTTGTGACGCACGCGGCCGGTCTATGTTGCCGGAATGCGACTTGCGGCGGTGATCTTCAATCCTCCCGCCCTTGACAACGGCGTGATCTCGCCCCGTAACATGACTTGTTTCCCACGCCTCCCGTGCAGGATCTCGCATCAACCTTGATCGGAGCCGCGACGTGCCACCTCCCCCTCCCCCCGCCGCGCGAGTCTGGCGTCTGAACGTCAAATCCCTGGTGGCGCTCGCGGTCATCGTCGTCGTGGGTCTTTCGGCCGGCGGATTCGCCTGGTATCTGCAGAACGCGCGCGGGCAGGCCACCCTGGTGAAGAAGGCCCGGGAGCTGGCCAAGGACGGCAAGGACGACCTGGCCCTGTCGTTCGTGGACCGGTACCTCAAGGATTCGCCCCGGGACCTGGATGCCCTGAGCCTGAAGGGGGAGATCCTCTCGCGATCGGCGAGGACCTCGGACCACCTGGACGAAGTCATCAAGCTCTCGGTGACCATGCTCCGGTTCGAGCCGGATAGCAAGGAGAAGGAGGCAGTCGAACGTCGCCAGACCACCACGAGGCGGCTGGTCGAGGCCTACATGGCCAAGAGCCGAATGGTCGCGGCGAGCGAGCGGAAGCTCGAGCCGGCGGAGAAACTGGCCGCGCAGCTCGTGGCCGAGGCCCCCACCGCCCAGCACCATCGCCTCCACGGCCAGACCCTGGAGGACCTGGCGAGGACCAGCGTGGGGCCGATCCAGCGTAACTTCGCGACCCGGGCCGCGAAGGAGTACGAGACGGCGCGGTCGCTGGACCCCACGGACGTTGACGGGGCCGTCATGGCGGCGCGCCTGTATCATTCGCTGATCGGGGACACGCCCAAGGCGGTGGCGGTCGTCCAGGCGCTCGTCGACGGCAATCCGAGCGCGAAGGCCCTGCTCGCGGCGGCGAAGGTGAACTCCTCGATCGCGACCGATCAGACCAGTGAAGGGAAGCTCGACGAGGCCAGGGCCTCCCAGAAGCGTGCCGAGGAGTTCCTCAAGAAGGGCGTGGCCGCCGACCCGAAGGACCTCCAGATCCGGCTCACCGCCGCCGAGGTCGCGCTGGGGAACAAGCGCCCCAACGAGGCGGCCAGGCACCTGGAGAACGTTCAGGAGGAGGATCGCAAGGATTACCGCTACCGCACGCTTCTGGGCATGGTCTCGCTCTACGAGAACAAGACCGCCGACGCCATCGAGAACTGGAAGCGGGGCCTGATCGCCACCGAGGGCAACGACGCCGACCTCTCCTGGAGGCTCGCCTACGTCCTCCTGCAGCTGGGCCGCGTGGACGAGGCCGAGGAGCTCATCGCCCAGTACAGGCGCAACTACGGAGGATTGGAGACGCCCTCCGCGGCCCACTACCTGGAGGCGTTGAAGCTGCTCAAGCTCAACCAGCCCCTGGCCGCCGCCGCGGAGCTCGAGAAGGGCCGCTCGAAGGTCAACGACGCGCTGAAGGCCCAGTACTTCTACATGATGGGCCAGGCCCGCGAGGCCATCCGCGACGACGCGCAGGCCATGGCCGACTACTCCACCGCGATCGCCGCCGACCCCAAGCTGACGGCCCCGCGGCTGGCGAGGATCCGCCTGATGCAGGTCGCGAGCCCCGATGAGGCCTACGCGGAGCTGCAAAAGGGGCTGACCGAGACCGGCGACGACCCCCAGATGCTGGCGGTCCTGGCCCAGATGGAGCTCCGCAGGCAGAAGGCCCTGCCCGAGGCACGCCGCAACTGGGCGGAGCTGGAAAGGATCTTGAAACTTGGCCGCGACGCCGCCCCGGCCCTGGCCGCCCTGGCGGTCGTGACCGCCGAGGCCCTGACCGCCCAGGGCAGGACCGACGAGGCCCGCGACCTGCTCAAGCGGGCCACCTCGATCGACAAGACCGATCCCGACCTCTGGGCCACCCGCGCCGAAGGCCTTGCCACCGAGGGCAAGCTCCCCGAGGCGATCGAGGTCCTCGACCAGGCCGAGGCCATCAAGGGCGTGGGCGACCAGGCCCGATTCCGGGTCCTCCGCGCCCGGATCCTGGCCGCGCAGGGACGCGGGCGCGAGGCGCGAGAGGGCCTGACACGGGACGAGGACCGCGTCCGTCCCGACCAGCGGCCCGTGCTCTGGGAGACCCTGGGCCAGCTCTACACGGCCCAGGGGGACCTGGAGAGCGCCCGCAAGGCCTACGCCAAGTGGGCCAAGCTGCTGCCCGACGACCCCATGGCCCGGCTCGTGGTGCTTGAGCTGGCGATCAACGACACCTCGGTCGAGGCCGAGGCGGCGGTCAAGGAGAGCCTCAAGATCCTCAAGGAGATCGGCGGGCTGTACAGCCGCGTGGGCGAGGCCCTGGTCCTCTTGCGCGAACGCGACGTGACCAAGACGGAGGCCCCGGCCGAGCGTGAGCTGCGGCTGCAGGAATCCGATCGCCTGGTCAAGCGGATCGAGGCCGACGCCCCCCAGCTGCGCTTCGGCCCCCTGCTCCGCGGGCTGCTCAGCGAGCAGCAGGGGGACAAGGAGAAGGCGGCCGCGGCCTTCGAGAGGGCCCTGAAGACGGCCGGGGGGATGGTCGCCCTGCCCCGGCTGATCAGCCTCTACAGCGGCATGAAGGGGCGCGACGCCGACCTCAACCGCCTGCGGCAGACCTACGGCGGGGCCGCGCCGGGCCTGGACCGGCTCACCGCCGAGCTCTATGCCAAGGGGGGCGACAAGGAGAAGGCCGAGGCCCTGGCCCGACAGATCGTGGAGGGGGACGCCGACAGCCTGGACGCCCGCGTGTGGCAGGCGAGGATCCTGAGCAACCTCGGCAAGCCCGAGGAGGCGGAGAAGACGCTCCGCGACCTCATCAAGCAGAACCCGGAGAATGTGGGGCCCTGGCTCGCGCTGATGTACTTCCAGATCAGCCGCAAGGACAAGCCGGCCGCGGTCAAGACGGTGCAGTCCATGATCGCCTCGGCCAAGGGCGTGGAACGCCCCGACCTGTACTGGGGCCAGGCCTGGCGGGCCGTGGGCGAGGCCAAGCTCGCCGATGAAGCCTTCGAGGCCGCGCTGAAGGCCTGGCCCGACGACCCCCGCGTGACGCGGGCCGTGTCCGAGTACTACGCCTCGACCGGACGGTCGCAGAAGGCCGAGCAGACGCTTCGCGACGTGGTCAAGAGGGACCCCTCGCAGCGATGGGCCTCGCGAGGCCTCGCGCTGATCCTCTCGGCCCGCCTCGGGGACCGCGCGAGCTGGCAGGCCGCCTGGGAGCTCGTCAAGGACGCGCCGGTCAGCGGCGACCTGCCCGAGGACCGCCTGATCCGCGCGATCGTGCTGGCCCGCGGGCCGGTCGAGGCCAACCGCCAGGAGTCGGTCAAGATGCTCGAACTGCTGGTCGACGACCTGCCGGCCGACCTGCCGGCGTCCAAAACCGCGCGGACCATGCTGGCCAGGCTCCTCATGAAGGAGGAGCCGGCCAAGGCCGCCAAATTCGCCGCCCCCGACGCGCAGACCCCGAACGCCGGCCCGGGCTCGCTCACCCTCTACACCGAGGCCCTGGTCAACGCCAATCGGCTCGACGACGCCGAGCGGCAGGTGAGCCGCCTCCTCTCCATCGCGCCCGACGACCCCGCCACGCTCACCCTCCGCATGAGGCTGGCACGCGCCCGCGGTAAGGGCGGCGATGCGGCCCAGACCCTGGTGCAATCGGCCGCCGAGCGGATCGCGCAACCCGACGGCGAGAAGGCCGGACGGCTCCTGGTCCAGACCCTGCTCGTCGAGCTCGACGACCTGGCCGCCGCCGAGACCGTGGCGAAGATCCTGGTCGAGAAATATCCCAAGAACGCCAGCGTGCTCGCCGCCGTGCTCGCCCGCCAGGGCCGGCGCGACGAGGCGATCAAGCTCTACCTCAAGGCGATCGAGATCGGCGACCCGGCCAGCATTCGCGAGGCCGCCCAGAATGCGCTGGCGATGATCACCCGCGACGAATACGCCCCGGAGACGATCGCGATGGCCAGGTCGGTGATCGACGCCGCCCGCGCCCGCGATCCCAAGAACGTCGAGCTGCTGACCATGGCCGGCTACCTCGCCCATTACGAGCAGCGTTACGACGACGAGCTGAAGATCTACGAAGACGCGCTGGTCAGCCAGCCCGACGACATCCAGCTCCTGAACAACATGGCCTGGACCCTGTGCGAGGGCAAGAATCAGCCCGAGAAGGCCCTCAAGATGGTCGACGAGGCCATGCGCAAGGCGGGCCGCAACCTGCCCCAGTTCTACGACACGCGGGGCGTGATCTATACCCGCCTGGGCCGCTACAACGAGGCGATCGACGATCTCAGGCTCGCCGTGCTCGAACGCCCCACGGGGGTCGTCTGGGCCCACCTCGCCCGCGCCTATCAGAAGGCGGGCATGACCGAGGAGTTCGAGAAGGCCCGCGAGAAGGCCAAGACCGCCAAGCCCCCGCTCAAGCCCGAGGCCATCGAGAAGGGCGAGCGCGACGAGCTCGTGGCCCTGATCTTCGGCAAGGGCTGAGCCGGTTCCGATCGAGATTCCGACCCGAGATGGTGGCGATGCCCGCTTCCCGGCCCTCCGGGGCGGGCATCGCGCCGTCCGTGTCGTAGGCTTCAGGGGTGTCGACGGCGATCACCCGAGGGGAGGTCCACCGAGGTGGGGGACGAAACGACCGGTCGGCGGCTCATCTGGGTGCCGATCATCCACACGCCCGAGGACATGGGCCGCCTGAAGGGCGGCGTGCGCGATGCCCATCTCCGGTCCCGAGGCGGGCGTGCCGGGTGGGAAGCCTACGCGCGGGTCGCGGCCGAATTCTGGCGAGAGGCCAGCAGGCGGGTCCATGCCCTGGACGTGGATTGGAAGTCCGTCCGCCTTTATCAGGACGCCCTCCCGGTCTGCGGTTACGAGGAGAAGATCGTCCGCGAGCTGGCCCACACCGGGGCCGCGAATTACCGCCTCCTCGTGGAATTGATGGGCCGGGGCGCGATGCTCACCGGGACCGAATCCCCCCACCTCCTCGTCCAGGAATACGAGCTGAGCCGAAAGGGGCTGGAGGGGCCACAATCGGCCGAGCATCGGGAACGCGCCAGGGTCCTGCTCGGCGAGCGCGACGACTACATCGCCCGGCGGATCGGCGAGACCCTGAGGCCGGGCGAGACCGGGCTCATCTTCCTCGGCCGCGCCCACGAACTCGAATGCCGGATGGCCCGCGACGTGCACCTGGAACGCCTCGACCCGGCCGCCGCCCTGCGCTGATTCGCGGGCGAACGGATCGGCCATGTCCTATGGTGCAGTGTGGGGGACGCTCGGCGATGCCGCCGACCCGCGAGACCCGCACGCCTTCGGGCGATCCCGTCGAAAGCGAGACACCAGTGGCAAAATCCAAGACGAACGGCGGGAATACGAACGCCAATGGGAACGGGAACGGCCCCGGCGAAGCGGCCGGCCCCGGCGACCTCGGCGGCTTCCTGGGGGGCCTGGGTAACCTTATCGGCCGCCTCTCCGAGCTCGCCGAGAAGGGCAAGGAGCTCGAAGGCCTCAAGGAGTTCGGCTCCGAGGGCGGCCCCAAGGGCGTGTACGGGTTCACGATCAAGACCGACATCGGCCGCAAGGGCGAGGGCGACGGGGGCGTGAAGGTCGAGCCGTTCGGCAACGTGGCGAAGGACGCCAGGACCGGACGCGCCACCGTGCGCGAGGTGACCGAGCCGCCGGTGGACATCTTCGAGGAGGCCGGCCACGTCCTGGTCGTGGTCGAGATGCCCGGCGTGGGCGACGAGCACATCAAGCTCGAGCTCCGCGACGACGTGCTGGAGATCAAGGCCGAGCGCGGCCAGAAGAAGTACCACAAGGAGGTCCTCCTGCCCGCCAGCTTCGAGCCCGAGGCCATGACGAGCTCCTGCCGCAACGGCGTCCTCGAGATCAAGCTGGCCCGCTAAGACACGCGAAGGAGAGCAAGTCATGGCAACGGTCGACAAGAAGGCGCCCGCCAGCGCGAAGACGAACCTGAAGCTCAAGGTCTCCGAGGCCATGCCCAAGGACCTGGGCCGGGGCCTCGCCCGGCTCGACCCGGCCGACATGGCGAGGCTCGACATCGCCGTGGGCGACGTGGTCGAGCTCCTCGGCAAGCGGACCACGGTCGCCAAGGCCATGCCCGCCTACAAGGAGCACCGCGGCCAGTCGCGGGTCCACATCGACGGCGTGGTCCGCGAGAACGCCGGTTCCGCGATCGACGGCCCCATCGAGATCCGCAAGGCCCAGGCCCAGCCCGCCCGCACCGTGGTGCTGGCCCCCACGGCGATCACCCCGGCCGAGCGCGACCTGAAGTACATCGGCAGCCTCCTGGATGGCCTGCCGGTCGTCGCGGGGGATCGCGTGAGGGCCACGCTCTTCGGCAACAAGTCGGCCGACTTCAAGGTCACGGCCACGACCCCCCCCGGCCCCGTGGTGATCAACCCCACGACCGAGCTGGAGATCGCCAGGGCCGCGAGCAAGGACGAGGCCGGCAAGGGCGGGAACCGATCCCGGCCCCTCTCCTACGAGGAAATCGGCGGCCTGAAACGCGAGCTGCACCGGATCCGCGAGATCATCGAGCTTCCCCTCCGCTACCCCGAGGTCTTCGAGCGCCTGGGCATCAACCCGCCCAAGGGGGTGCTCCTGCACGGCCCGCCCGGGTGCGGAAAGACCCTGATCGCCCGCGCCGTGGCTCATGAGACCGACGCCAAGTTCTTCACGATCAACGGCCCGGAGATCATCCACAAGTTCTACGGAGAGAGCGAGGCGCACCTCCGCAAGATCTTCGACGAGGCCGCCAAGCAGGCCCCCAGCATCATCTTCCTCGACGAGATCGACGCCATCGCGCCCCAGCGCGACAAGGTCGTCGGGGACGTCGAGAAGCGGGTGGTGGCCCAGCTCCTGGCCCTCATGGACGGCCTCTCCCAGCGCAAGGGGGTGATGGTCCTCGCGGCCACGAACCTGCCCAACGCGCTGGACCCGGCTCTTCGGCGTCCCGGTCGATTCGATCGAGAGATCTCGATCTCCATCCCCGACCGCGACGGCCGTAAGGAGATCCTCGAGATCCACAGCCGGGGGATGCCCCTGGCCCCCGACGTGGATATCGCCAATGTGGCGAACATCACCCACGGCTTCGTCGGCGCCGACCTCGAGTCGCTCTGCCGAGAGGCGGCCATGCTCTGTCTGCGGCGCTTGTTGCCCGCGATCGACTTCGGCTCCGGGCAAATCCCCTACGAGACCCTGCGGGCGCTGGAAGTCCGCATGGCCGACTTCGAGGGGGCGTTGCGGGAGGTCGAGCCGTCGGCCATCCGCGAGGTCTTCGTCGAGATCCCGAACGTGGGATGGGACGATGTGGGCGGCCTGGATCAGGCCAAACGCGAGCTGATCGAGTCCGTCGAGTGGCCGCTGAAACATCCCGAGGCGTTCGCCGCCGCGGGCGTGAAGCCCCCTCGGGGGATCCTCCTGTCGGGGGCTCCCGGATGCGGCAAGACGCTTCTCGCCAAGGCCGTGGCCAGCCAGACCCAGGTCAACTTCATCTCGGTGAAGGGGCCGTCCCTGCTGTCCAAGTTCGTGGGCGAATCCGAGCGCGGGGTCCGCGACATCTTCCGCAAGGCCAAGCAGGCCGCGCCCTGCATCATCTTCTTCGACGAGATCGACGCCCTGGTCCCCGCGAGGGGTTCGGGCGGCTCGGACTCCGGCGTGACCGAACGCGTGATCGGCCAGTTCCTCGCCGAGATGGACGGCGTGGAGGAGATGAACGGCGTGCTCGTCCTCGGGGCGACCAACCGGCCCGACATCCTGGACCCGGCGCTGCTGAGGCCCGGCCGCTTCGACATCCAGCTGGAGATCCCCCTGCCCGACCTGGTCGGCCGGGGCGAAATCTTCCGGATTGCCCTGAGGGACAAGCCGGTCGTCGGTGACATCTCGGTGGACGACCTGGCCAGCCGGACCGAAGGGTTCACCGGGGCCGAGATCCAGGGGATGTGCACCAGGGCCGCGCGTTCCGCCCTGCGGGAGGCCCTGGAACGCTCCGGGGGAGACCCCGAAGCCCTCGGCGCGATCCGCATCACGCGGGCGCACCTCGACGCCTCGCTCGAAGAAGATCGGGCCGGGAGGATGCACTGATCGCAAAATTCGGGCGCGTGCGCCGGAGGGCCCGAAAGGGTCCATCGGCGCACGGGTTCCGCGATTGGATTGACCGCACAACGCCCGTGCGATTAATCTGGCGACATGGAACACGTTGGCGTGTATTTATACGGGTTCATCCCGGCCGGATCGACGACAGATCTCGGTGAAATCGAAGGGGTTGAGGGGGCGGGCGAGGTCCGGATCGTGGACGCGGGGGGCGCCCTGGCCGTGACGGGCGAGGTCGCCGTTTCCGCGTTCGAGTCCGCACTCTCGGATGGCCCCGACCCTGCCTGGCTCATCCCACGCGCCCTGGGGCATGAGCGGGTGCTCGGGGCGATCCTGGCACGGTCGCCGGTGTTGCCCGTGCGCTTCGGCACCCTCTTCTCCTCGCCCGAGGCGCTCGATCGCCTCGTCGCCGTCCACGTCGATTCCATCGCCAAGTACTTCGCGACGGTCGGCGACCAGCGCGAATGGTCCCTCCGCGGGTACGTGGACGCCGAGGCCGCGGAATCCCGCGTGCTCGAACTGGACCCTGCGCTGGCGAAGCGCCAGGCCAGCCTCCCCTCGACGCCCGGGGCCCGCTATTTTCAGGAGAAGAAGCTCCGCGAGGATGCCCGCGTGGCGGCACGGAGGATGTCGGCCTCCGCGGCCGAGACCGTCTGCAAGGCCATCCGCTCTGTTGTCACGGAAGCCCGATCGCTGCCCTTACGCCCCCCCGAGGGGCCGGGACGAGAGATGGTCCTTCACCAGGCCGCCCTCATCCCGCGAGGGCGTGAGCTGGAAGTGCTGGCGGAGGCGCAAGCCGCTGTGGCCGAGGCCGGCGGCCTCCTGAGCCTGGAACCGTCGGGGCCCTGGCCCCCGTTCCACTTCTGCCCTCAGCTGGAGGAACCCGGGCCGTGACCGGCAAGCGGCTCGCCCTGGCGATCGCCAGGGCTCGCGGTGTGCACCCGCCCCGGGGGCTCTCTCGGTTAGAATCCGCGGGCCTGGCCATCGTCCATGCGCCCGCACCGCCGGACGTGGCCACACCGAGCACGGAGCAGGTCCAGGGCTTTGCCGCCGAGGTGGACCGGATCCATCGAGACGAGACCGTCCTGCCCCTGCGATACGGATGGGTCGTCGAGTCCGAGGCCGAGCTGGAAGCCATTTTGGATGGTCATCACGAGGAATGGCATGCAGCGCTGGACGCGGTGGAGGGTTGCGAGGAGATGGGACTTCGCGTCCTCCTGCAACCGCCATCCGCCGAGGTCTCGCCGCCGATGGTCGGGGCGACCTCGGATCGTCCCGGGACGGCCTACCTGGCCGCGCTGAGGCATCGCGCGGCGGGATCGGAGGCCCTGGCACGCGAGGCCGCACTCCTCTCCGGATTCATCCGCGAGACGCTCGCCGGCGTCTGCCGAAGGTCGGTCGTGGAGCTACCGGGAGTGGGCCGAGAGCGGTTGCTTTCGTTCGGATTTCTGGTCCCTCGCACCGAGATGGACGCCTTCCTCGCCCTCGTGAAGACGCTGGACCACGAGGTCAAGGGCCGGGTCCTGCTCACCGGACCCTGGCCCCCTTACAGCTTCGTCGGGGCCGGTTTGGGGCGTGACACCCAGCGATGACTTCTCATACGTCCTGATCTCCACGGGCATCCGACTGTGGCTATAAAACGGATCCACCCAGATTCTCTACTCCATGTGTGCGATCTCTTATGTCACGCAATCACCATAAATTCTGTGACACGCCCTGTTATGTGGTTATCACGTCTTCACGCACGCGTAGCTCTCTCGCAACGCAAATCCCCTTGTTTTGCGGGTTTTCTGAGGCTGTGGTTTTTTTGGGGTGGCCCGTCACTTCGTGCGTTCAGGTACTAGGGTGTTGTTAGAGCGAGGCGGACGTCTTGTTCAACTGTCCTCAATGTCGAGGCACAGTCCCCAGCACCCCATGATGAAGTGGAGTCAGTCCCATGGCCAAGGTTACCAAGTCCACTGACAGCTCGAGTCTGGCCGAAGTCGTTGACCGCATCCTCGACAAGGGCATCGTGATCGATGCCTTCGTGAAGGTGTCGCTGGTCGGCATCGAGCTCCTCTCGGTCGAGGCCCGCGTGGTGATCGCGTCGGTCGAGACCTACCTGAAGTACGCCGAGGCGATCGGCCTGACGGCCTCCGCCGCGACCCCGGCCTAAGTGTGAACCGTCCGTCTCGGGCCGCCGCCCCGGGGAGGCGTCGGCTTTCCCGGGGCGGCGGACGAGTCGGTAACGATCCACCAAGGGGAGGAGACTCACCATGGCCGAATTCCATGATCGGATGAAAGCCTTCACCGACCGCCTCAAGTCCTCGATCGAGGACCGTGGCGACTCGCTGGCCAACGTGCATCAGGCCACCGTCGACCTGCTTGGCGGGGCGAGGATGTTCCTGAATGACGTGGCCCACGAGCACAAGGAGAGGGCCGAGGAACTCAACGAGTTCCTGTCCAACACTCGGGCCCGCCGCGACGAGACCGTCACGGCCATGCGCGAGAGCCACCGCGATTTCCTCGACAACGTCGCCGCCGAGCACGGGGCGAGGGCCGAGGAAGTGAACGCCTTCCTGGCCAGCAGCCACGACCGCAGGGTCGAGATGGTCGGGGCCATGAGGGACAACCACCGCGAAGAGCTCGACGCCATGCGCGACGAGATGCGGCACACCCTGGACGAGGCCAACAAGGCTCGTCACCACGCCGTCGACACCATGACGGACGCCTTCCGGACGGCACGCGTCGAGCTCTCGAAGGACTTGCACGGGGCCGCCATGGCCTGGCGTGAGTTCGCGACGACGGGCCGATCGGCGAAGACCGCCCCCCAGGCCAAAATGACGCCCCCCAGCCATCCGGCCCCCGCCGCCAAGCCCAAACCGGTCGAGGCCAAGTCCGCCGAGGCCAAGGCGCCGAAGTCGAAGGCGAAGGCCTCCGGCCCGAAGAAGGCGGAAGCCTCTCACAAGGGCCGATGAGGCCCCGAGCGAGGACGTCAACGCGATTGACCGATCCGGACCGGCTCTGGCCGGTGGCCGCGCAATCGGACCCGTCCCGCGTCGGTCTCCGGAGACCCCGGACGCCCGGCGCGGGCCCCCCACTCAAGGACCGCTCGACGCCGAGCGGCATCAAGGAGCTGACCCCGCCGTGAACGCCGACGACCTCAACGTCCTGTCGCTCAAGCAGCGCCCCGACTTCGTGCAGACGCCCTGCGTCCGAAGCGTCGCGGATCGCGCGATGTCCTACCTCCAGGCCGGATACCCCGTCCATTTCAGCGGGCCCGCGGGCACCGGCAAGACCACCATGGCCATGCACGTGGCCGCCCAGATCGGCCGGCCCGTCGTGCTGATCCACGGGGACGACGAGTTCGGAAGCTCCGACCTCATCGGCGGCCAGCTCGGATATCGATCGACCCGCGTGGTCGACAACTTCATCCATTCGGTCATGAAGACCGAAGAGAATGTGTCCAAGACCTGGGTCGACCACCGCCTGACCACCGCCTGCAAGTTCGGCTTCACGGTGATCTACGACGAGTTCAACCGCTCCCGGCCCGAGGCCAATAACGTCCTGCTCGGCGTCCTCGAGGAGCGGCTGCTCGACATGCCCACGGCACGTAGCGCCGAGGGACACCTCCAGGTCCATCCCCACTTCCGCGCGATCTTCACCAGCAACCCCGAAGAATACGCCGGCGTGCACAAGACGCAGGACGCCCTGCTGGACCGCATGATCACGATCACCGTGGGGCATCAGGATCGCGAGACCGAGAGCGAGATCACCGCGGCCAAGTCGGGCCTGGACCTGGATGACGCCGAGAAGGTCGTGAGGGTCGTGCGCGACTTCCGCGAGCTGGGTGTGCTCTCGCTGGCCCCGACGGTGCGGGCTTGCATCATGATCGGTCGGATCACCGCGATGCGTGGCGCAAGCGTGGCGTGCGACGACCGCATCTTCGCCGAGACCTGCCGCGACGTCCTCCGCGTGGACGCCGTGAAGATCACGCACGAGGGGAGCCCGGTCGGCGAGGCCTGGCTCGAGGACATCCTCGCCAAGCATTGCCCGCCTCGGGGGCTCACCGCGGCCCATTCCATGCACGCGGCGGCCGCCAACGGCAACCGGATCGACTTCAACTGACATCGCGAAACGCACAGGGAGAACGCCGTGGCAAGCCCGAAAATCAGGCGAGGTGCGCAGTCCATCCGGACCATGGGTGCGCTGGTCGACAACCGGCGGGTGCGCACCCCGGCCGGGGCCCTGCTCGAGATGTCGACCATGGCCAACGAGAAGCTCCTGCTCCAGAAGGAGCTCCAGCGCTGGGAACACCGGCACGTCGAGATCCAGAACCGGCTGGCGGCCATCGCCGCCAAGGAGCGTCGCCTCATGGCGGTCATCCAGGCCGACGGGATGCCCCCGGGCGTCCACAACCCCTCGGGCGAGCCCCGGCCGGCCGAAAACGCCGCGCCGACGCCGAGCTGGGCCGCCATGGCCGACACCTCGCGAGAAGTCTCGCCCGCGACCGCCTCGCGGATGAAGGTCCAGGAACTCTCCTATTGAAAGGGAACTGATCATGGCGATGATCGCCGCGGACTCCACCGAGACGACTGCAACCGCACCCCCGACCACCGAGCAGGCCACGCCCGCTTCGCTCGTCCGCGGGCGTTACCTTTATGCCATCATCGACGGCGGGGCCGATCGCACCCCCCTGGGCCTCTCCGGCATGGATGGCGCCGAGGTTTACACCCTCAGCGACGGCCAGGTCTCGGCCGTGGTCAGCGACCTGCTCGACCGCAAGGTCCGGCCGGAGCGCCGCCGCCTGGCCGCCCATCACCAGGTGCTCAAGCACCTTATGGGCGACTGGACCGTGCTGCCCATGGCCTTCGGCCTGATCGCCGACGGCCCCGAGGCGGTCCGCCGGATCCTGAGGCTGAACCACAAGGCGTTCGCCGATCAGATCAACCGGGTCCGCGGCAAGGTCGAGCTGGGCCTGCGCGTGTCCTGGGACGTGTCGAACATCTTCGAGTACGCCCTCACCGTCCACCCCGAACTCGCCGCCCTCCGCGACCAGATCTTCCGGGGCGGACGCGAGCCGTCGCAGGACGACAAGATCGAGCTCGGTCGGACGTTCGACCAGACCATCAACGACGACCGCGAGGCGCACATCGAGCGAGTCACCCGCGCGCTCCAGCCCCGATGCGCCGAGATCGTCAACAACAAGCCGCGCAACGAGCGCGAGGTCATGAACCTGGCGTGCCTCGTGGATCGCGATCGCGTGAAGGATTTCGAGGTCGCGGTGATCGAGGCGGCACGCGCCTTCGACAATCATTTCGCCTTCGATTTCAACGGACCCTGGCCCCCGCACAACTTTGTGGAAATCGAGTTGCGGATGTCCTAAGTTCCTCTAAGGAAGGACCGCCACGTGTTCCTGGTCGACGACATCACGCTCTTCCCGGTCAAGTCGATCCTCTCGCTCTTCCGGGAGATCTACAAGGCCGCCGTTCAAGAGATGGCCGACGAGGCCGATTCGCTCCGCGCCGAACTCGGGCAGCTCTACCAGCTGCTCGAGGGAGGGGCGATCGACGAGGAGGACTTCGACGCCAGGGAGCGACAGATCCTCGATCGCCTCGACGCCATCGAGGCGCGAGACCTGGGCGACGAGGAAGAAGACGAGCCAACCGACGACGAAACGGATGAGGACGAATTCGACGACGACGAAGAGGATGAGGAAGAGGACGAAGAGGATGAGGACGACGAGGTCGAGACCGACGAGGACGATGACGCGTCCTAACCGAACGCAATGGGAGAGCTCCCTTGAACACCGCAACTTCCGAACCCGAGACGATGCAGGCCGAGATCCTGCTCGACCGCGATATCCACCTGGGCCTGGAGATGGGCGCCGCGGCGGCGGTCGCGGCGATGGACTCCGCGGCCCGATGCCTCCAGGAGGCGGCCGATCCGTCCCCCGTTCCCGCGCCCTCGGGACCCACGCCCGAGTCGCGCGCCCGAGGCCGGCTGCTTCGGATCGCCGACGTCTATTTGAAGTCGGGGTCGCTGCATAAGGCGATCGAGATGTACTTCGACATCATGAAGATGCACCCCGAGACCCCCGAGGCCGCCCTGGCCGAGGAGCGGACCCTGGACGTGGCCATGCGGCACGAAGAGGCCGGCGAGATGCGCATGGCGCGGGCCATCTACGAACGTCTGGCCTGATCGTCCTCGCGGGGAAAGAACGCCATGAACGCCAGGGATGACGACCGATACGACGAGGGCCGCCAGATCTCGCTTTGCGAGACCCTGGATCGGGTCCTGAACAAGGGGGTGGTGGTGG
>JANOBY010000249.1:0-17065 GCA_031411935.1 Planctomycetales bacterium
CGGACACATAGCCCGTAAACCCGCGCACCACGCTCACCACGGTGATCGTCGAGGCCACCGCGATCACGATCCCCAAAACGGTCAAAACCGAGCGCATCTTGTTCGACCAGAGCTGCTCGATCGCGGTCAGGATGTTGGGCAGGAACATGGGCGCGCATTTCTCTTTCGAGGTCGAAGACACTCAATCAAACACCAAACGATGGAGAATCCGCAATCCGCCAAGGAGCAACCAACCCCATCCCACGACGCGGCCCACGCGGTCCCGATCCTCGCGAGCCGGCCTCCAAAGCCCGCCCAGACGCAGGGCGATCCAGGCCCCCAGGATGGCCATAGGGAGGCGGAACTCGAGAACGTCGCGGAAAAGCGTCGAAATCAGGATCCTCTGCGAGGGATACGAGGTCAGCCACGAATCCAGGGCCATGACACCGCCGACGAGAACTCCGACGAAGACGGCCATCACGCCGGGCTGAGCCATCCCCCGACGCGTCCAGGATTCGCCCGACCAAGCGGCCACCCACCCCACCCCCATCGTGAGCACGACCAGCAAGAACACGCCGTCATGCTGGAGACGCTCGTAGGATTGCCGGAGGTCCAGGGTTTCGTCTCCCTGGGCGAGAAGGAACTGGGCGTCGGCCCACCGGGCCGCGAGCCCGCCGGAGACGAGCGTGCCCATCAGGATCGCGACATCCATCGCCGTCAGGGATCGGGGCCGACTCTTCCGCACGATCTTCCCCCGTCTCAACCCGGCAGGTCGAACCACCAGGATAGCAAACGCGGCCAAAGTCCGAAGAACCAGGACAGGCACCGCAGCAGCGGCCAACACAGGCAGATCAACACAAACAACGCCACCCTATGGAGCGGATACAACACGCAGTAGAGACCCAGCACGCGGCCGCACCGATCGATCCAGTGGGCCTCGGCGCGCCATCGACGACCCATCCCCAGCACCAACCACGCCCCCAGGACCGTCGCGGACGTCATCTCCATCGCGAGCGTCCAACCCCCCAGGACCATCGGCTTCCGCAGAAACTTGCCGAGGGTGGGTTTAGGCCACCACCACCAGACAACCACACCCGGCACGAGCGACACCGCCGCGGCCACGCACGCTACGAATCCGGGTCGCCTCGCGAGCACTCGCAGACGGGGCCGTGGGGACCGAAGCGAGATGGGGATCAGGGCGATCATCAGCGGCACGACGAAGCAGAGCGGGGGACCGAAGGCCCACGGGAGCATCGACTCCTCGCCGCTGGCTCGCCGCACATGCAGCATGGATCGCTCGAATGACGGCATATAGGCGCGGCACATCAGCGACCCGACAGCGATCGCCACGATCAGGATCATCGCGTCGCCGAGGAGGAACGGACGACGGGGCCGGGGGCTCATCGCTTGATCTCGATCTCGGCCGAATCTTGGCTGATGTCGGACTCCACCCGCCCGTCGCGGATCTTCACTACGCGCTTGCACTTGGCCGCGACGTCGGGCTCGTGGGTGACGATCACGATGGTCTGGCCTTCGCGGTGCAGCTCGGCGAAGAGTTCGAGGATCTCGTCGCCGGTCTGGGTGTCGAGGTTTCCCGTGGGCTCGTCGGCCAGGATCAGGGAGGGGGACTGCACGAGCGCGCGGGCGATCGCCACGCGCTGCCTCTGCCCGCCCGACATCTGGTTGGGCCGGTGGTCCATGCGGTTGCCCAGCCCCACCCGGCGCAGGGCCTCGATCGCGCGGGCCCGGGGGTTAGTCACGCGGGCGTAGGTGAGGGGCAGCTCCACGTTGCGCAGGGCGGTTTGCCTGGGCAGGAGCTCGAACGTCTGGAAGACGAAGCCGATCTGGCGGCCTCGCACGCGGGCGAGCTCCGACTGCGGGAGCTTGGCCACGTCGCGGCCGTCGAGCCAGTACCGGCCCGAGCTGGGCACATCCAGGAGCCCCAGGATGTTCATGAGCGTGGACTTGCCCGAGCCCGACGGGCCCATGATCGCCACCAGCTCGTTGGCGCCGATGGCCAGGTCCACCCCTCGGAGGGCGTACACGGTCTCGGCCGCCATGCGGTATTCCTTGGTGATCCCCTCAAGCCGGATGCCCACCTCGACGGCCGTTGCCACGCGGTTATGCCTCTTTACGAATTCCTGGATAAGACCTCACCGCAGATGACGCAGATGAACACAGATGTCCAAATTCTTGAAAATCTTGCTCTCCTCATCTGTGCTGATCTGCGTCATCTGCGGTGAGGTCTTCGTCCCCCATCCGGCCTTACGCCCATGATGCTGCCTTTGCGCTGGGATCGTCCTTCGGTTCACGATTTGACCGCCACAAGCGTCTGCCCCACGACCATCGCGGCGATGAGCAGGCTTCCCGCCACGATCAGGGCGCACAGGACGAAGACCGAGGACCTCGCCGGGACGAACGTTCCCAGGGTCATGGCCTGCCGGTTCTTCTGATAGTTCCAGCCCGCGTACGCGCACACGAGCGTGCCCAGGATGAGGAAGCACACGCCGCTGACCAGGAACTCGCCCCCGGCCTGGAGGTGCAGGCGATGCCCGCCGTTGATCAGGCCGGTCGCGGCGAGCTGGCGGAGGAACAGCCCCATCCTCGCGAGCACGAAGCCCAGGCCGATCAGGCCCAGCGAGGTCCGCACCCACGCCAGGAACGTGCGCTCGTTGGCCAGGTGCTCGCGGGGGTCCATCGGTCGCGAGGGTTGCGAGGGATCCACGGGTCGGTCTCGGCGTGAGGAGGGTCGGACAGGCGCGACGTAGGGCTCATTCCCAACGTAACGAATATCGCGCACGGCCACGAGTCCCGATCGTCGCGCAAGCCCATCCGCACGTGCTAGGGTCGATCGAGACGCTCGTGCTGAGCGGACGGACTGACCATGGATTGGAGGCGTCCCATGCGACGATGGAGCCGGATACTCCTGCTGTACGGGCTGGTGCACGCGGGCGTGGGGGCCGTGACCGCGCAGGCCCAGGATGTGACGGGGGCCGACCCCGTGGGCTTCGGCCGCGCAGGCGTGTCGAACGGGATGGGCTACGGCGTGAAGACCGACCGCGGTGTCGGCTACTACACGGGCCTGTACCGGTCGTTCGACAACACGACGGAATCGGTCTATTACTCGCCGATCTTCTCGTCGCTGAACGGGACCCCTCTGCCGCAGGCCGAGGCCGCGGGCTGGGGCTTCTCCCCGCCGTGGTCGGAGAGGTACCGCCAGGTCGCCGCGAAGCAGCCCCACAAGTTCTCGCTGTTCCGCCGGAATCGCTGAGCCCGGGATGTTCCGCCCGACTCCTTGCGGGGCACAGGACGGGAGGGGGGCAGGGGAGAACGGCCGGGCGAAATCCTCGGCTCGGGCCATGCCCATCCCCTCACCCGGACGCTTCGCGTCCGCCCTCTCCCCAGAGGGGCGAGGGCAAGACAACCGCCACGGGCGACCTCCACCGCCTCGCCCCCCGTGGGGGAGAGGCCGGCCGAAGGCCGGGTGAGGGGGCCCTGGGCTTGGCAGGATCATGGACCCGGGCCGTGCCCGGCCACTCATCCGAAGTCTGCGGGTCGGCCTCGACCGCGAGGACTTGTTCGCCGGACAGACCCTTTTCCCCGATCGCGGAACCCGGTCATGATGCGTGGTATCCCCCTCTTTGCCCTGATCCTGCTCGGCGGGACGCAGCTCTCTCACGCCCACGAGCCCCGACCGCTCGCGTTCGACCCGGTCGGTCGCGGCAATGTGGCGATGTCCAACCCTTATGGCTATGGGTTTCGCGGGGCCACGGGGCAGGGGCTCTTCTCGGGGATGTTCCGCCCGTATGTGGTCGACGGCCCGGCCACGTATCGCTCGGAGACGAGCCAGGTCTTCCCGTTCCGCAGGCGGGGGCATGTGGGCAACGCCCGCCAGGCCGGTTGGCTCCTCCTGCATCGCTATCCCTGATCGCGACGGGCGGCTCACAGGTCCTTCCCGTTGGGTTCGACGCCGGCCTTGGCGGGCATGACGGAGCTGCCGTCCTTGAGCTCGTCGAGCGCCCGGAACGGCCCCACGATCACGCGGTCGGTCGGCTTGAGGCCCGAGAGGATCTCCACGCGCTGCTCGTCGCTGATGCCGGTCTCCACGGGACGGGCGCGGGCCACGCCGTTGTCGGCCACGAACACAATCTTGACGTAGCGGGTCTCGGCGTCCTTGGCCTTCTCGCCGTAGGACTTCTGCGCCCGCTCGGACCAGGCGAGGATCTCGGGCGTGTCGGGCAGGTCCTTGCGGCGGCGATGGACCACGGCCTGCACGGGCACGCCCAGGACGTCGTCGGCGCGTCGGACCTCGATCTCCACCGTGGCGGTCATCTCCGAGCGGAGGGCGGCGTCGGCGGCGCCCACGAGCACCAGGGTCTCGAAGCTCACGATCTCGTCGGTCTTCTTCCCCTTGGGGGCCACGCGGTCGACCTTGCCGGCGATCGGCTGGGTGGGGTCGGCCTGGAGGAACACCTTGGCGGGCTGATTCGGCTTGACCAGGGGCACGTCGGTCTCGTCCACCTCGGCGCGCACGCGCATGTGGTTCAGGTCGCCCACGGTCATGAGCACGGTGCCGGGCAGGTTCGTGGTGCCGGCGATCACGACCTCGCCGACCTCGACCTCGCAGCCCGCCACCACGCCGTCGATCGGGGCGCGGATCTCGGTGCGGTCGAGGTCCTGCTGGCTGGTGCGGCGCATGGCCTCGCTCTCGCGCAGGTCGTTGTGGGCCACGCTCAGGGCGGCGGCGAACTTGGCCAGAAGGGAGCGGGCGTCGGCCAGCTCGGTGGGCGTGGCCACGTTGCGCGCGGAGAGCTTGACCGAGCGGTTCACGTCGCGCTCGGCCTTCTCGCGCTCGGCCTCGGCCTGGGCGATCGACGCCTTGAGCCGCTCGATGCGCGCCGCGGAGGAGTCGAGCATGGCGCGGGCCTGGGTCTCGTCCAGCTTCACCAGCAGGTCGCCCTTCTTCACGAGGTCGCCGTCCTTCACGCGGACCTCGACCACGCGGCCGACGATCTGCGAGGCGATCTCGGCCTCCTCCACGGGCTCGACCACGCCGGGGGCGGTCACCGTCTGCACGATCGGGCCGCGGGCCGGCATATCGATGGCCACCTCGCGCGCCGCCGGCTTGATGATCTGCCAGTCCACGATCACGCTCTTCGGGTCGCGCCTGAGGTTGGCCGCGGCCACGAACCCGACCAGGACGATGATCGCCAGCGCGGCCAGAACGGAACGACGCATCGGAATCCCTCGAACCAGACCTTCCGTCAAACCTCCGGCATGAGCGACAGACGCATGCCGGCCTCGATCAGGAGCGAAAACTGGAGGCGGACCGCCGCCTCGATCAGGAACAGCGAGACCCCGACGATCGTCGCCCCCAGGAGCCCCACCTGGCCGCGCTGCCAGGCCCCCGAGATCATTGTGAGCCAGCCCAGCATGGCGAAGACCTCCACCTGGCGCAGGACCGCCCAGGTCACGGCCTCGTGCGTGCCGGGCGGCAAGAAGAGGACCGCCGAGGTCTCGATCTCGGGCCGTCGCAGGGCGATCGTCAGCGCCGCGTGCACCGCCAGGCCCAGGACCCAGAAGCCCTGCGCCCACGAGCAGGCGACCAGGCCCCGGCCGAACTCCACCGGGCGGCCCCGCAACAGCGCGAGCCCGGCGAACAGGGTCGCCGCCATCCCCGCCCGCAGGGCCATGGCCAGGGGCTCGCCGGCGAAGTCGCCCAGGGCCAGGATCGTGACCCAGAAGGGCAGGGTGTCGTGCTGGATGCCGATCGCCTTGCGGACGACCTCGTCCCCCACCTCGCCCACGCCGCGCGTCTCAACCTTCGCCGCCCCGCGCTCGATCGCGTGCGACACGCCGGTGGTCCTCGCGCCCGAGATCCACAGCGACGCCTGGAGCCCCAGCGTGAGGATCATCCAGAAGACCAGGATCGGCCCGGCGCGGGGCGGCTCCTCGACCCCCGCGGGCGATCGTACGGCGGGCATGTCTCCGGGTGCGGTCGTCACGGGATGGTGGGCCGGGGCTTGAGGCTCGAACCGGGGCGGCGTTGACCCAGGGTGTTCGCGAGTCACCCCCGGATGTTAGCAGAATTCCCCGGACCTACTACCCTGGATCGGCCCTCGCGGTTTCGCCATCGGGGGGACAGGGACGTTTGCCGCAGAAGATGGGGCGATTTCCGGGAAAGACGTGGGTCTTGCATTCGCGAACCCCCTGTGCCATATTCCACGAGCTTTGTGCTGGACCGGGCCTGCCCGGATGGGTCGCGCCACCTCTCGCCATTCGTGATGAGACCCCGATGATGAGCAACTGGCAGGGCTGGCTGTACGTGGCCGCCGTGTTGATCCCGCTTGCGGCGTTCACGGTCGAGCTCCTCTTCATCCGCCAATTGAAGAGGCTGAACGCCTACATCGCCACCGCGGCGATCGCCACGTCGTTCGTCCTGAGCATGATCGGCCTGATCTCGGCCGTCCCCAGCCTCCTGGCCGCCCACCACGCCCCGTCGGCGGGGAAGGTCGAGGGCGAGGGCAAGGTGGACGCCGAGGGGGACGTGGTCAAGACCGCCGAGCACGGCGCCAGCGAGCATCACGGAGGCCCGCACGCCCCCCCGTTCGCCTGGACCGGCGGGTTCGACTGGGTCGCCCTGGGCGGGGGCATCGCCCAGCCGAGCGATTCGCTGACCGGGGCCGCCAGCCCGCCCACGAAGCCGCTGGTCATCCCGATCCAGATCCGGATCGACGGCCTGAGCGCGATCATGTTCGCCATGGTCACGTTCATCGCCACGCTCGTGCACCTGTACTCGATGGGCTACATGTCCGACGACCCGCGCTACCCGCGGTTCTTCACCTATCTGTCCCTGTTCTGCTTCTCGATGCTCGCCCTTCTGGCCTCGGCCAACATCTTCATGGTGTTCATGAGCTGGGAGCTCGTGGGCGTGTGCTCGTACCTGCTCATCGGCTTCTGGTACGAGGAGAAGAAGAACGGCGACGCCGCCAACAAGGCGTTCATCGCCAACCGCGTAGGGGACGTGGGGATGCTCGTGGGCCTGGGCCTGATCTGGGCCTACTTCGGCACCTTCAACATCGCCGACATCAACGGCGGGACGATCCAGGAGCACGGCCACGCGGTCTCCTACGGGATGTCCGACCCCGGCCTGCGCGACAGCATCGGCCGCATGACCCCGGCCTCGGCCGGCGAGGTCGTGAGCGTGAAGATGCCCGTGGTCAACGGCTCGGAGACGACCCTCGTCACGAGGAAGATCCCCTACTGGATCCTCGTGGTCGCGGGCCTGGGGATCTTCGCCGGCTGCGTCGGGAAGAGCGCCCAGTTCCCCCTTCACGTGTGGCTTCCGGATGCCATGGCCGGCCCCACGCCGGTCTCGGCCCTGATCCACGCCGCCACGATGGTCGCCGCGGGCGTGTACCTGGTCGGCCGGTTCTTCCCGCTCTTCACCGACGGCGTATTGCTCTACATCGCCTACACCGGCGGTCTCACCCTGCTCATCGCCGCCACGATCGCGCTGGTGCAGACGGACTACAAGAAGGTGCTGGCCTACTCGACCGTGAGCCAGCTCGGGTTCATGATGCTGGGCCTGGGCGTCGGAGGCTGGGCCGCGGGGCTGTTCCACCTGATCACGCACGCGTTCTTCAAGGCCCTCCTGTTCCTCGGGGCCGGCAGCGTGTATCACTCGGTGCACACGTACGAGATGCCCAAGCTGGGCGGCCTCCTGAAGAAGATGCCGATCACCGCGTGGACCATGCTCATCGCCACGCTGGCGATCTCGGGCGTGCCGTTCTTCAGCGGGTTCTACTCCAAGGACGCGATCCTGGCCAACAGCCTGTTCTTCATCCGCCAGAGGCCCGAACACCTCGCGCTCTTCATCCTGCCGGCGGTGGGGGCCATGCTCACGGCCTTCTACATGTTCCGCATGTGGTTCCTCCTGTTCGCGGGCGAGCCCCGCAAGGCCGAGTCCCACGGCCACAAGGCCCACGGGCATGGCCACGATCACGATCACGGTCACGACGACCACGGGAGCCCGGTGGACCACGCCCACGAGAGCGGCCCGCTCATGGCGTGGCCGTTGCTCGCCCTGGCCGTGCCCGCCGTGATCGCGGGATATCCCTGGTTCGTGTTCCCCCTGTCGGGCGAGCCGGTGCTGGAGCAATTGCTCGCGGCGGTGCAGCCGGTGGGGGCGGTGGAGCTGGGCAACTCGCACATGCTGGCCTTCGGCGCCTCGCTGCTGATCGCCACCGCGGGAATCGGCGGCGCCGCGGCGTTCTACTATCCCGGCAAGATCAAGCGGTTCGAGGCGGCCAACGCGGCGAAGCGGTTCGGCCCGGTCTACAACCTGTTCGTCCACAAGTGGTACTTCGACGAGATTTATGACGCGCTGCTGATCAAGCCCACCCTGGCCCTGGGCCGAGGGATCGCCTGGTTCGACAAGACCTTCGTGGACGGGATCGTGAACGCCTCGGCGGGCCTCACGCTGGCCGTGAGCAAGTTCGAAGGCTTCTTCGACGCCTACGTGGTCGACGGCGTGGTGGGGCTCACCTCCCGGCTCGTCTACCTCCTGGGCGACTGGGGCCGCATGCTCCAGACCGGCCGCCTGAGGAACTACCTGGCGATCCTGGCCCTGGCCGTGGTCGGCCTGTTCGCCGGGGTGTTCTACTGGATCCGCCCCACTCCCTGATCCCTTCCGTCGCCATCCCCGGGTCGGCCTCCCCCGAGGCCGCCCGCCCCTGATTCGACCCGATCCGCCTACTTCGAGAGCCATCATGTTCAGTGACGACCTGCTGCTGAGCCTCCTCTGGGTCATCCCGCTGGTCGGGTCGTTGATCACGCTGGCGATCCCCAAGCGCGCGGAAGCGGCGATCAAGGGGTTCGCCCTGGGCGTGACCCTGGTCACGGCCGCCCTCGGCGTGGCGGCCTTCGCGCAGTACACCGGCGCCTCGACGAAGGCCGTGGCCTCGGCCCCCCTGCAGGAACGGGCCGAGAAGAATGTGGTCCCGGCCTCGAACCTGCCCACCTCGGGCATCTCCGACACCGCCCCCGGCGACCTCGTGATCCGCCACCCGTGGATCCCCTACTTCAACATCCAGTACTACCTGGGCCTGGACGGGATCAGCCTGAGCCTGATCCTGCTCACGGGGCTGGTCAGCGTGTTGTCGTGCCTGGCGTCGTTCTCGATCGATAAACAGGTGAAAGGCTACTTCTCGCTCTTCCTGCTGCTCACGGCGAGCATGATGGGCGTGTTCCTGGCGCTGGACATGTTCCTGTTCTACGTGTTCTTCGAGGTCATGCTCCTGCCCATGTACTTCCTGATCGCCATCTGGGGCGGCGAGAACCGGGAGTACGCGGCGATCAAGTTCCTGCTCTACACGCTGTTCGGGTCGGTGTTCATCCTCGTCGCGATCCTCATGCTCTACTTCTGGACGGGCGACGGCACGGCCACGCTCTACCAGCTCGCGGCCAACGCCCCGCCCGACATGGCGGTCGTGGGCGCGGGGCCGCAGAGGGCCGCCCCCAAGCTGCCCGACGGCGCCGTGGTGCCCCAGGAGATCTTCTCCGCCCACTCGTTCGACGCCGTGAAGCTCGCCCGCGTGGCCGCCGAGACCTCGTACTACGGACCGACCGCGCAGAACTGGATCTTCATGCTGTTCCTGATCGGCTTCCTCGTGAAGCTCCCCTCGTTCCCCTTCCACACCTGGTTGCCCGACGCCCACGTGCAGGCCCCCACGCCCATCTCGATGATCCTGGCCGGCGTCCTGCTGAAGATCGGCGGTTACGGCCTGGTCCGACTGGCGTGGCCCCTGGCCCCGGCCGGAGCCTATTACTTCTCCTACTTCGTGGCCGCGCTCGGCGTGTTCAGCATCCTCTATGGGGCGCTGGCGGCCATGGCGCAGACCGACTTCAAGAAGCTGGTCGCCTATAGCTCCGTGAGCCACATGGGCTATGTGACCCTGGGCCTGGCGGTGATGAACCTGGTGAACGACCCGCGCTATTACGCCTACGGGATCAACGGCGCCATGTTCATGCAGATCGCCCACGGGATCACCTCCACCGGCATGTTCTTCCTCGTCGGGGTGATCTACGAACGGGCCCACACCCGCGACCTGAACAAGCTGGGCGGGCTGTGGAACGTCATGCCGATCTACGGGGCCGTGTCGTTCCTGATCTTCTTCGGGTCGATGGGCCTGCCGGGCCTGTGCGGGTTCGTGGCCGAGGTCTTCGTGATCCTCGCCGCGTTCAACTACGACATCACCCTGGCCGTGCTCGCCGCCGCCGCCGTGATCCTCACCGCCGGATACGTCCTCTGGACCCTCCAGCGCGTGTTCCTCGGCCGCAACGACCACTACAAGGGGCTGCCCGACCTCTCGATCCGCGAGATGATCATCGCCGCCCCGCTGGTGATCTTGACCGTGGTCCTGGGCGTGTGGCCGAACCTGATCCTGGACTGGATGAGCCCCTCGGTCACGAACGTGGTCAACCAGGTGGTCAAGTCCCCCACGGCCAGGTCGTACATGCAGGCCGCCCCCCCGGCCGTGACCCGCATCTCGCCCGAGGTCCTTCCGCGTTGACCGGCGATTGAACGAACTGCCCTTGCCGCCTTCGGGGGGAAAGGATAAGTTCCCGCCTCCTGGCCACACCCATCGGCCTGCGCTTCCGGGCCATGCGCCGAGGCAGGGGTGGCGGGGATCGCCGCGCCATGGGGCCAGCCATCGACTCCACGGACGGAGTCCTCGTGTTGGCCCCATCCTGACCCACTGTGGCGTGTCGAGGATGAGGTTAAGTCGGTCGTCTCAAGGGAGTGGGACACGATGCGGATCAGGTTATGGTGGGCCACCCCGGCCGCGGTGATGTTCCTGACGATGGCCGTCGCGCCGATCGCCACGGCGAGGGCGGACGCTAGCTCCGCGGACGATAAGGCCCCGCCGGTCACCAACCGGGTGAATCTCGAAATCCAGATCTCGGGCCTCGGCCAGCAGGGGGCCAAGATCGAGGTCAAGCCCGCGCATCCCGACTGCAAGTTCAACGTCGTGGGGATCACGATCCCCAAGGGCGACCGGGGCGACGTGGTGAAGATCACCCCCTTCGCCGTGAACGCCACCACCACCAATCCCGACCGCGACTGCTCGTTCGAGATCACCGTGACCGAGGCCGGCCAGAAGCCCAAGACCTTCCGCCGAGGGCTCAGGCTCACCGCGCCGGCCGCCCAGGGCGCCGAAGCCCCCATCAGCACCCTCCGGTGCTACCTGCCCGCCACCACCCTCGCGGCCAAGGACACCGCCAAGACCCGGCGTTGACCGGTCGCGAGCCGGTCGAATCCACCCAGCGTGGTTTCTCCTCACCCGATCGATCGCACGGCCGCACCGATCCATGACGATCGGGCCGAAGCCTCGATCGAGCGCAACGGCACGCTCGTGGTTCGCCAATCGAGGTCCGGCGTGCGGCGGATCCGATCCGCACATTCCTGTTCGGCGGCAGTGGCCGCCACGGCCATCTCCGGTGCTCCTCGATCCATGCAACCTCTTCGTTATTCGATCAACGTCACGCTCGACGGTTGCTGCGATCACCGTGCGAGCCTCGCGGACAGAGACTTACATCGTCACGCGGTCGAGAACCTCAACCGCGCCGAGGCGCTCCTCTTTGGCCGGGTGACCTACGAAATGATGGAGGCGGCATTCAGGTCGCCGCAACCGGGGGCGATGCCCGAGTGGATGATGCCCTTCGCGCGAACGATCGGCGCGGCCAAGAAATTCGTCGTGTCGAGCACCCTGGGCCAGGTCGACTGGAACGCGGAGCTCGTTCGCGGGGATCTGAAGGAGGCCGTAGAGCAGCTCAAGCGGAGGTCGGGGAAAGGGCTGTTCGTGGGTGGCCTGAAGCTCCCGCTGGCGCTGGCGGAGCTGGGATTGATCGATGAATACGAGTTCATCGTGCAGCCGAGGCTGGCCGGCCACGGGCCGACGTTGTTCGCCGGTCTCTCAAAGCATGTTGATTTGAAGCTCGTAAGGCGAATGGAGTTCGCGTCGGGCGCGGTGGCCATGCAGTATGAGCCGAGGCGGTAGGTACGCGTTCTCCACGCCCCGCTCTGGCCTGGCCTGGCCTGGCCTGGCGGGCATGCAATCGGTGCCGCCTGGCCCGTGATTCCAGCGGTCCGACAGCGGCGTACGCGGAATTCAAACGTCACACATCCTTCACGGAGGCTCCCTCATGAAGATCACCGTCGAGACCACCGTTGCGGCGCCAATCGAGGACGCGTGGACGGCGTGGACGACGCCCGCCGACATCATGCAATGGAACGCCGCGTCCGACGATTGGCACACGACCGCCGCGCAGGTGGACCTGCGTGTCGGCGGCGAATTCTCGTCGCGCATGGAGGCCAAGGACGGGAGCATGGGTTTCGACTTCGCCGGGACGTTCACGAAGGTCGTGCCCCACGAGCGGATCGAATACTCGCTCGGGGACGACCGAATCGTGATCGTCGAGTTTATCGGCAAGGGCGACAGCACCACGGTGCGCGAGACGTTCGCCGCGGAGCCCACGCATTCCGAGGAGCAGCAGAGGGCCGGATGGCAGGCCATCCTGGACCGTTTCGCCACGCACGTCGCGGCACGTGAATGAGGCTTCGCGCCTCCCACCAAAGGCTCAAGCCCACCGCACGGGCCGCCATCAGCACCCTCCGATGCTCCCTGCCCGCCACGACCATCGCGTCCAGGGACACCGGCAAGCCCCGGCGACGGTCTCGATCTCGCTCAATCCAGCCCTTCCAGCCGCCCCTCCGGTATCGTGAAGCGTTCGTCCTCGTCCTCCGGGACAGCCTCCGCACGGCCCGGATACATGGCGACCACCATGGCCGCCAAATAGACCGAGAACAGCACGGCCCAGACCTGCCGATCGCCGGGGTTCGTGAACAGAGTCCCCTTCGGCATCAGGCCCGACAACATCAGCACGCACTCGATCAAGGCCAGCGTCAGGATGCCGAAGCAGAACGCGACAAACTGCACGCGTTGTACCGGCTTCAAACACCGGTTCGAAGCAATATGCCGCCTCCCGGCCCGCATGCGGAGCAAGAACGCGGCGACCGGCAAAAGCACGGCCGCGAGCTCCAGCGCCCCGCGACGGTTCGGCCAGACCAACCCAATCCCGACCGGCACGAACGCCACGCACGCAGGCAAGACGGCATCCCACGCAAGGACACGGAACAGCCAGGCCCCATCGTTCACACGTCCGAGCGTCATCATATGATCGACTCCAACCGCCTCAACCGAGCCAGTCGGGGGGCATGATCGGTACAAGTGATCGGTCATCGGTTATGTGCGCAGGTCGCGGACCCGGATCTTGCTGGGGGTCACAACGATGAACTTTCCGAGCGGATAGGACTCAACACTCGACCAGGCCTGATCCAGCCGCGCGAGGCGTTCGCTCAGCGACATGTCGCCCAACCGCAGCAGAATCACGCCGTAGCTGGTCAGCCGGTCGCGGAAAATCAAGTCGCCGAAGTCCTTGTCCGAGGTCAGGATGAGTCGGCCTTCGACTTCGGCACGGTTGAGCCAGTCGGAATCCCCCGCACCGGGCTGGATCTCCGAAGCGTAAAGAACATCATGACCTTGATCGCGAAGCCGGATCACGATCGCTCGAGCTACGTTTTCATCGGCGAAGAGCTTCATCCCGGCCCCGATCCGTCAGGCGTAGATGGACTCATCCCTCGCCACGACGGCAGCGGCGTAGAGCAGCGCGGCGCGGATATGCTCGGGCCGAAGCGTCGGGTAATTGTCGAGCAATTCCGGATCGGCCATCCCCGATCCCATCTCCGTGAGGATGTGGTCGACCGTCAGCCGGGTTCCCCTGAAGACCGGCTTACCCATCATCACATCCTTGCGTTCTTCGATGTAGTCCTGCCAGCGAATCGCCATGGCGAAGTCTCCTTCCCGATCCCTCTGTATCAGATAGGTATCCTCAATCCGTTGCCTTCGTCCTCGTCACCCGCAACACACAGGACAAGCGGGATCGACCCCGTCAACACGTCCTCCTCGCGGCCGGAACGCTCGAAGTGGGTATGATAGCCCTCGGGCAGTCCCGCCTCTACGGGCAGGTGAAGAGAGAACAGGACGAGCGACGCGGCCCCCCCGACGATCGAGAGCGAGTCGGCGTCCAGAGAGATCAACATCGGGCCGGCGCCCTTCTGGACGCGAATCGCAGTCAAGCAACGATCGTAGGGCTTGGGATCTCCTACCTCGGCGGCCAAAACAATCGCATGTGAGTTCGTTTCAAGCAACGCGGCGATGGACATTGCCAATCGAGCGAAATCGAGTGGGGTGGCCGCCAGTTCGACCTCGGCCAAGGCAAAGCCGCTCTCGCTGCAACGGATGGTGAACACGATTTTCCGCCGAATGAGCGAGGAACGTGTTCAGAGGAAAAGATCGTTCGCGATTGATCACGCCAGCAGGCCCTTGATCACCTTCCCGCCGTTGACGGTGAGGCGTTCGTCGCGGCCGTCTCTTGGGAAGTTGAGGCGGAGGTGGTCCATGCCCATGAGGTGGAGGATCGTGGCGTGGAGGTCGTGGACGTGGACCTTGTTCTCGACGCCCCTCAGGCCGAACTCGTCGGTCGTGCCGTAGGTCTGGCCGCCCTTGATGCCGCCTCCGGCGAAGAACATGCTGAAGCCGTAGGGGTTGTGGTCGCGGCCGTCGGAGCCCTCGTTCATGGGGGTCCGGCCGAACTCGCCGCCCCAGATCACGAGCGTGTCGTCGAGCATCCCCCGGCGCTTGAGGTCCGTGATGAGCGCGGCCACCGGCTTGTCGCTGCGGGCGCAGAGTCGCGTGTGGTTGCCTTCCATGTCGCGGTGGGCGTCCCACTGGCTCCCCGAGCCGCAGTAGAGCTGCACGAACCGCACGCCGCGTTCGACCAGACGGCGCGACCGCAGGCACATGGCCGCGAACTCGCCGCATTTGGGGTCGTCCATACCGTAGAGCGTCTTGGTTTCGGGGGTTTCGGTGGAGAGGTCCACGGCCTCGGGCGCGGTGCTCTGCATGCGGTAGGCGAGCTCGTACGAGGCGATCCTCGCGGCGAGACGCGTGTCCTCGGGCCGAAGCTCGGCGTGCTTGCGGTCGAGGTCGGCGATCAGGTCGAGCTTGGCTTTTTGCCTCGTGTCGCTCACGCCTTTGGGCGGCTTGAGGTGGAGGATGGGCGGGCCCTCGGCGCGGAACGGGGTGCCCTGGAACGTGGCGGGAAGCCAGGCGTTGCCCCAGTTCTTGGGCCCGCCCACGGGCTCGGCGGCGTCGGCCATCACGACGAACGCGGGCAGGTCCTGGTTCTCGGTCCCGAGCCCATAAGTGACCCACGAACCTAAACTCGGGCGACCGGCGAGGATGCTGCCGGTGTTCATCTGGCAGACGCTCCCTACGTGGTTCACGCCGTCGGCCCAGCACGAGCGGACGAGCGCGAGGTCGTCGGCCACCTTCGCGATGTGAGGGTACCAGTCGGAGACCCACAGGCCGCTCTCCCCATGCTGCGTGAACTTGCGCCGGGAGGCCATGAGCGTGTTCCCCCCCACGCCCATGGGGGTGAACACCTTGCCGAAGCTAGGCGGCAGGGGCTGGCCCGCATGCTTCGTGAGCTCGGGCTTGGGGTCGAACAGGTCGATATGGCTCGGCCCGCCCTCCATGAACAGGAAGATCACGCTCTTCGCCCGAGGCGCGAAATGAGGCACTCGCGGCGACAACGGCCGCATGGCATCAATCTCGGGAACATCTGCGCGGGCCGGTTCGTTCAGGAGCGACGAGAGGGCGAGCGAGCCGAAGCCCAGGCCCGCCTTCATGAAGAACTCGCGGCGGGAGGTCGTCCACTTCGTGTGCGCGGGATTCATCGGGGACACCTCTACAGGCACGAGGGGAGGGCCGATCGAGAGTCTTACCCGATCAATCCACGAACACGAACTCGTTCAGGTTCAGGAGCGCGTGGCAGAGGTCCACCAGGGTCTCGGAGCCCTGCGAGCGGCCCTCGGCCAGGAATTGGACGCTTCGTTCGAGCTCGCTGGGGTCGGGCTCTCGGGAGAGGGCGAGCCGGTAGGCCTGGGCCACGAGCGCGGGATCTCCCCCCTCGGCGACGTCCTTCCTCACGCGGTCGGCGAAAGCCCTTGCCGATTCGACGATCAGGTCCGAGTTCAGGAGCATGAGCGCCTGCGGGGCGTTCACCGACACGTTGCGTTCGGCGCAGGTGATGTTGGGGTCGGGCGCGTCGAAGGCGTCGAACAGGGGGTACTTGAGGTTGCGGCGGGCGAACACGTAGAGACTTCGGCGGTTGCGGTCCGGGGCGCTCGCCGACCGCGTCCAGCCGCCGCGAGTCTCGACGCCGGGGGGCAGGTCGGGGAACACGCTGGGGCCGCCGACCTTGGAGTTCAGCTGTCCGGAGACGGAGAGCATGGCGTCGCGCACCGCTTCGCCTTCAAGCCGGAGGCGGGGCATGCGGCCGAACATGGTGTTGTCGGGGTCGTCCTCCAGCGTCTTCGGGTCGGCCCCGCTCGACTGCCGGTAGGTGGCCGAGGTGACCATCAGCCGGTGCATGCTCTTCATGCTCCAGCCCTGGGCGATGAACTCGGTGGCGAGCCAGTCCAGCAGGGCGGGGTTCGATGGCCCCGCGCCCTGGGTTCCGAAGTCGCTGGGCGTGGCCACGATCCCCCGGCCGAAGTGCCCTTGCCAGAGGCGGTTGACCATCACGCGGGCGGTGAGCGGGTGAGTCGGGTCGGTGAGCCACTTCGCCAGCGCCGCGCGGCGGGTCGTCACGCCCTGAGACTCGATCGCCGTCGTGCCCAGGACCGAGAGCAAGCCCGGCGAGATCTGTTCCAGAGGCTGGCCGAAGGTGCCTTTACGCAGGAGGAAGACCGGGGCCTCGCTCTTCGGGCTCGCGGTCATCCCGCTGGCCGCGGGCAGGTCGCTCGGGGCCTTCTTGACGATCGCCTGCATGGCGGCGGTCGAGGCCTCCCAGCGGGTACGCTCGTCCTTGGGCATCATGGCCTTCATGGCCTTGGCGTCCACCGTCATGACCTTGGCGTTCTTCGCGAGCAGGTCATCCTGGAAGGCCGAGCGCTTGG
>JANOBY010000250.1:0-2473 GCA_031411935.1 Planctomycetales bacterium
GCCAGGTTGCCGCCGGTCTGCTGCTGGACGAGCAGGGCCATCACGAAGATCTGGATCTCCACCAGCCCGGTGCGGCGGGCCAGGTCGCGCATCGAGACCTCGGGCGGGAGGCCCAGGTTCTGCTGCTCGAAGCTGTAGCCGAACTCGGCGGCGATCGGCTGGGGGAACTCGTCGGCCACGGCCTGCAACGCCTGCGACATGGTCTGCCCCGAGCGGATCACGCGGGCCATGAGGTCGAAGGCGTCGGGCAGCTGCGTCAGGAGCTTCTCGATCCTCGCCTTGCGCTTGAGGCTCACGTACAGGATCGGGGCGGCGAACCCCAGCAAGGCCAGGACCCCGCCCGCGACCACGCTCTGGCGGATCAGCCCGGCGGCCCCGCCCACGGCCAGAGAGGTCGCCAGGGCGATCGTCAGGAGCCTCCGCGGAGAGAGGTCCAGCCCCGACTGCTCGACCATCGCCGCGAACCGCTGGCGGACGGTGGGCAGGCCCTCGCCCTCGGCCGCGACCTGGCCGGCGTCCTTCGTGAGCAAGGACTTCTGCACCTGCACCCTCTGCCGCTTGCGGAACTCGTCGTCCACGCGGTCCACCACGCGCTTGCGGTCGCGCAGGTAGAGGTCCGAGGCGATCGAATACAGGCACGCCACCGTGGCCACGCCCGCGCCGAAGGTCAGAAAGGTCAGGAGAAGGGGAGACACCGCGACACCTCCGGGGTGGGTCAGGAGCCGAGCATCCGGCGCTCGAACATGCCGGGGGGAAGGACCGACCCGGCGACCTCCAGGCGTTCGAGGCACTGCGGGCGCAGGCCCGAGGAGAAGAAGTAGCCCTGGGCCCGGCGCTCGCCGTCCACCCCGGTCTGCTTGTAGCCGAAGAGGTCCTGCATGCTCAGCACGTCCCCCTCCATGCCGGTGACCTCGCTGATCTTGATGATCTTGCGCACCCCGCCCGAGAGCCTGGCCACCTGCACGATGATGTGCACGGCCGAGGCGATCTGGCGGCGGATGATCCAGATCGGCAGGTCGAACCCGGCCATGCCGATCATCATCTCCATGCGGCTGATCGCGTCGCGGGTGTCGTTGGCGTGCACGGTGGTCATGGACCCGTCGTGGCCGGTGTTCATGGCTTGCAGCATGTCCAGGGTCTCGGACCCGCGGCACTCGCCGATGATCACGCGGTCGGGCCTCATGCGCAGGGCGTTCCTCACGAGGTCTCGGGTGGTGACCTCGCCTTGGCCCTCGATGTTCGCCGGGCGGGTCTCCATGCGGACCACGTGCGGCTGCTGGAGCCGAAGCTCGGCGGCGTCCTCGATCGTGGCCACGCGCTCGTCCTCGGGGATGAACGACGACAGGGCGTTGAGCAGGGTCGTCTTGCCCGAGCCGGTCCCGCCCGAGATCACCAGGTTCACGCGGGCCTTGATGCAGGCCGACAGGAAGTCGATCATCTCCTGCGTGATCGCCTTGAAGTTGACCAGGTCCTGCGCCAGCAGGGGCTTCTTGCCGAACCGCCGGATGGAGAGCAACGCGCCGTCCAGCGCCAGGGGGGGGATCACGGCGTTCACGCGCGAGCCGTCGGCCAGGCGGGCGTCGACCATGGGGCTGGTCTCGTCCACGCGCCTGCCCACGCGGCCGGCGATCCTCTGGATGATCTGGATCAGGTGGCGGTCGTCGTGGAAGTTCACGTCCACGCGCTCCAGCCGCCCCCTGCGCTCCACGTAGGCCACCTTGGGGCCGTTGATCATGATGTCGGTGATCAGCGGGTCGCGCATGAGGGGCTCGAGCGGCCCGAGGCCGAAGGTCTCGTCCAGGACCTCGTCCACCAGGCGTTCGCGCTCGGCCAGGTTCAGGAGGTCGGTGCCCTGGCGGCTGAGCTCCTCGGCGGCGCGGCGGACCTCCACGCGCAGCTCCTCGTCGTCCATGGAGCCGATGGACGAGAGGTCCAGGCTCGTGATGAGCTGCTCGTGGAGCTCCTTCTTGTAGCGCAGGAACCGCTCCTCGGGCGTCCCCGAGGTCGCGCCGAGGAACCCGGTTCCGTTGCCGTTGCCGTTGCCGTTCCTGCCGTTGGTCTGCATGCGGCTCATCGTGGATTCGTCCCTACACAGGTCATCGGTCGCGGGCGAGGTGAGGGGTTTCGGGGCCCGACGGTCAGAACAGGCCCGGGATCAGCCGAAATCGCCCCTCGGCGCGGTATTTCCGGTACTGCGGGTCGTGGCTCAGGAGGCGTTCCTCGGCCAGGAGCCGGGGGACCTGGAGCCCGTACGACAGGGCGTACATCGCCAGGTTCCAGGCCGTCGCGTTCATGGACAGGAAGGCCAGGTGGCTCAGCAGGTAGCCCGCATACATGGGGTGCCGCACGAGCCGATACGGCCCGCCCAGCTTCAGCCCGCGGTTGGCCGGGATGCAGCCGATGCTCCGCCCCAGGGTGATCTTGGCGTGGACCTGGATGATCAGGCCCATGACCATCACGACCGCGGCGACCG
>JANOBY010000251.1:0-4539 GCA_031411935.1 Planctomycetales bacterium
GTCGCCGATCTCGAGAATCGAGACGTCGAAGGTGCCACCACCAAGGTCATAGACCGCGATCGTCTTGCCCTCGTCCTTGTCGAGGCCATAGGCCAGCGCGGCCGCGGTCGGCTCGTTGATGATGCGCAAAACCTCGAGGCCCGCGATCTGCCCGGCGTCCTTGGTCGCCTGGCGCTGGGCGTCGTTGAAATAGGCTGGAACGGTGATGACGGCTTCGGTGACCGTTACGCCCAGATAGGCTTCAGCGGTCTCCTTCATCCTGCCAAGGATGAAGGCGCTGATCTGACTTGGGCTGTAGGTCTTGCCCCGGATCTCGACCCACGCATCGCCGTTGGGACCCGCCACGATCTTGAACGGCGACATGGCCTTGTCTTTTTGCGTGATGGGATCGTCGTAGCGCCGGCCGATGAGCCGCTTGATGGCGAAGATCGTGTTCTCAGGGTTGGTGATGCTTTGGCGCTTTGCGGGCTGGCCGACAAGGACCTCGCCCGTATCCGAGAAGGCGACATAGGACGGCGTCGTGCGACCGCCTTCAGCGTTCTCGATCACCTTGGCCTTGCCTCCTTCCATCACCGCGACGCATGAGTTCGTCGTTCCCAGGTCAATCCCGATTGCCTTGGCCATGGTGGTCCTGCCTTTGTGTTTGGCCTCGCGCCCGCCAACGGGAGATCCGTCGGCCTGCGGCGGCGAGGTTGCTCGGAAAATCAGCCAAGCCTGAAGGTGCGAGGCGGCGGGGAATGTTCGGCGCAACGCCGTCTGCGGTCTAAATCGCAGGCTTTGAAGACCACCCGCATTGATCTGGATCAGAACCGGACACGCTGAAACGTCCTGCCTTCTGGCCTCGCACGAGGGCGAGGTCGCAGGGCTGATCAAGATGAGCTGGCGTGAAGCTTGGGCATGGCGCGCTGGGCCAAGCGGCTGAAACCGAAGCCCGGTCAAATGGCCGCCGGCCTCGAGGCCGCGGCGCCAATGTCCATCGGCTCCCGCGCCCGAGCCTATCGACCCCAATGCAGATCGCATGCGTCTCCACGTCACCGCCCGGCGCTGCGATTGAGCGTGGCGTCGAGGGGATTCAACCGCCCGGCGGCTCGGGTACCGGCGCGCGCGGGTCGAGGCTTCTCAGATAGGCTTTGAGGTCGGCCACTTCGTCTTCGCCAAGGTCGGCCGTCGGCATTCGCGGATGTGAAGGCGGAGAGCCCTCCTCCGGCACGCGGCTCGGGCGCAGCATGCCTTCTTCCAGGATCTGATCGAGGCCGCCTCTTGGATAGCGATCGTGCAGCGTGCGGAACGGCGGAGCGTCGGCGAGTAGACTGCGGCCAGGACCCACGGCGTGGCAGCCGCCGCAGTTGCGCTCGGCGATACGCTTACCTGAGGATTCGCCCGGCGAAGGCCTTTGTGCCTGGGCGCTCGTTAGCGTACAGGCTCCGATCAGACCGGCTAGCAGCACGCCGACGGTCAACGCGGTAGCACTAGGCGATTTCACTGGCGCGGCTCCCAAAAAAGATGTCTCGCGTCTTCATCGCTTGTCCTTCGCTCGACCTAGAGAGACGGCCCGCGCAGCATCACCGCATTGATCAGGATCAACGGGAAAGCTGGCGGCGTTCTCGAAGCGGCGGCAGCGGGCTTGGTCGGACACGTTCAAGACCTATCGTCGCGTGTCGCCGCCGACGGCCGTCCTACCGTGACCCCGGCGACGGGCGCGCCGCCCCGACTAAGCCACGCGTCACGTGACTGCGTAGACCCCGCGCTACGCCAAACCAGCCCCCGCCAAGAGCCGCGACGGCGAGCGCCACCAGCAGGAGCGAGAGGTGGGGCGGCGCGATCTTGAACAAGCCCGCCAAGGGCGGAACCATCAACACCACCGTCAGCACCGCGCCGGCCGCGGCGGCGATGATCCAATAGACTTTACGGTGCGGAGCGAAGAGACGCTCGCCCGTCGTGGATGCGTCGGCCAGCGCCAAGGCGAGATTACCAGCGACCAGGGCCACGAACGCCGCGCCGCGAGCCTCGGTTTCCGGGTAGTGGCCGAGCGCCCAGACATAGACGCCCAGAACACCGATGAGGACGCCTGCTCCTTGCAAGAGCGCCAAGCCGATTTGCGCCGGCCCGAACAGAGGCTCATCCCGTCGCCGCGGCGGACGCAACATGCTGCTGGCCGCCGCGGGCGTCGCCTCGAACACCATCGCGCAGACCGGATCGATCACAAGCTCCAGAAAGACCACGTGCATCGGAAACAGCATCTGGGGCAAGCCAAGGACAATTGGGATCAGCGCGAGGCCCGCGATCGGAACGTGGATGGCGGTGATATAGATCAGCGCCTTTCGGAGGTTGACGAAGATGCGGCGCCCCAGACGGACGCCGCCGACGATCGAGGCGAAGCTGTCGTCCATCAGTACGAGGTCGGAGGCCTCTCGCGCGACATCGGTGCCTTTCTTGCCCATGGCGATGCCGATGTGAGCGGTCTCCAGGGCCGGCGCGTCGTTGACGCCATCGCCTGTCATGGCGACAACCTCTCCGGCGGCCTTCAGCCCCCGGACGATCAGCAGCTTTTGTTCCGGGAGAATTCGCGCGAACACGCGCACCTTCGGCAGGCGGTCGGCTAGCTCCTGCGGCGACAGAGCGGCAAGTTCGGCGCCTTGCATGACGCCGCCAGAGGTGTCGAGACCCGCGGCCTTGGCGATCGCGAGCGCCGTGGCGGGATGGTCTCCGGTGATCATCACCACGGAAATCCCCGCCGCCTGAGCCTCCTTCAAGGCGGCCGGAACGTCTTCGCGGACCGGATCGAGGAAGCCGATCAGGCCCGTGAATACGAAGGGCGCGTCTAGCGGGTCGTCCGGGAAGGCGCCGCCGACTTGGCTCGACGCCACGCCAAGCACTCGCAACCCCAGCTCGGCATAGGCGCTGACGACAGACGTAAGGCGAACGATATCAGCGTCGGACAGCTTGCAGAGCCGGAAGATCGCCTCGGGCGCTCCCTTGGCCCCGGCAAGGCGTACGTCACCGTCCTGCCGCCAGACCTGAACGACCGCCATGAGCTCAGGCCGCAGCGGCCATGCGCGCTCCGGCGCGCCGAGACCCCCGCTTGCGCCGACCTGGCCAGCTTCCAGTAGACTTCGGACGGCCTTGTCCATGGGGTCCACCGGTCGAACGGCCGACGCAAGGCCCGCGGTCGTCAGGAGGGCGACGGTCGCGCTCTCCAGCACGACGCCCGGCTTCACCTCGACGTCGCCGCCCTCAGTCCAGAGCCGAGCCACCTGCATCTGGTTCTTGGTGAGCGTCCCGGTCTTGTCGACGCAAAGCACGCTCGCTCCGCCGAGCGCCTCGATCACCGCGCTGCGCCGGACCAGCACCTTCTGGGTGGCGAGCCGCCAGGCGCCCAACGCCAGGAAGACCGCCAGCACCATCGGAAATTCTTCCGGAATCAGCGCTATGGCCACAGTGATGCCCGCCAAGGCCCCACCCACCCAGTCACCGCGAAGAAGACCGTAGGTGATCGCGACGAGGCCACAGAACCCGATCGCGAACACGCCAAGCCAGGTCACGAGGCGCCCCGCCGTCTTCTGAAGCGGTGTTGGCTCCTGGCTGATGGACGCTAGCGACACCCCGATCCGCCCGAGCGCGGTTCGTGGGCCCGTTCGACCGACCTGGAACACGCCCTGACCACGGACGACCAGCGTGCCGGAGAACAGCTGCGGACCGGACTCCGCGCCAGGGTCGGCGTCGGGATCGGCGGCCTCATCGGCGCGCAGCGGACGCTTCTGGACCGGCGAGGACTCGCCCGTCAGGGCCGATTCATCGACGCTGAGCACCTCGCCGCCCGCCAGGACCCCGTCGGCCGGGAGGCGCTCTCCCTCGCCCACCAGCACGATATCTCCCGGCGCCAACTCTCGGGCCGCGACGACACGCTCCACGTTGTCGCGGATCACTCGCGCGTTCGGCTGCGATAGGTCCCGCAAGGCCGCCAGCGCCCGCTCGCTACGCGCCTCCTGCAGCACGACCAGGCCGATCGTGGCGAGCGCGCCGGCCATAAGGAACAGCCCCTCGCCGAGATCGCCCAGCATCAGGTAGAGAACCGCAGCGCCGATCAAGAGCAGGAACATCGGCTCGCGCATGGTTTCGAAGGCGATGCGCAGGACGCTTCGGCTTGCCGAGACTGGCAATTCGTTGGGCCCGACGGACAGCAATCGCCGTTCGGCCTCGGCTTGGCTTAGGCCGTGCAAGGCTTTGGCGTCCATGGATGGTGTCCAGTTCGAAGGCGGTGACGCGCAGAATTGAGGGCCTAGAGCGAGATCAAGCCGCTCGTCAGGCCAATCTTGTCGCCGCGCGATGGACGCTGGTCTCGCTAGCGACCTCGACCAGTTCCGGCTGGCCCGGCCCCTTTGACATGTCGATCACGGAGATCAGGGTGGGCGTCGCACGCATGACCGCGGAAGATGCTTCCCGCGGCGCGAAAACCGCCTGATGGGGGTAGCGTTTCCAGATCGAATGGTTCAGGCGCGCAATCTCATCGAGGTCGAGCACCTCCGCGGCCCGAGCGGC
>JANOBY010000252.1:0-11498 GCA_031411935.1 Planctomycetales bacterium
GTGCCATTGGGCGTCCCTGCCCGCCTGAAGCGGGTCCTGGCGGGCAGGGACGCCCGCCCTACTTGTTCAAGAGCGCTACGATCCACCGCGAGCCGCGCTAGAACGCGTCCTCGCTGATCGTCTCGCCGCCGTCCCTTGTGGAGATGGCCTTCCAGGTTGCGGGGCTCACGCTGTCCTTCACGAAGTCCACGTGGCCGTCGCAGAAGAGGACGTTCACGCCGCCGGGGTGCTGGCTGCGGGCGGCCCTCCAGGCGGGGTTGTGGCGGTTCGTGGGGCCGAGGCAGTCGAAGCGGCTGCTGTTGGGCGTGAAGTAGTGATTGTACAGGGTGCTGCGGTAGTCGCCGTCCCACCAGCCGTTGCCCTTGTCGAACCTCCAGCCGTTGCCCGCGAGCAGGCATCCGCCGTCGTACAGGAGCGTGCTCGAGGAGCGGGCGAAGGCGCGGCGAGGGTCTCGCGGGCCGGGCGCCGTGTCCTCCTGCTCGCTCTTGCCGGGCAGGCCCAGCAGGGACTCGCTGGCGGCCACGGTCTGGCTCGACCCGTCGTAGAGCGTGGCGATCGATTGCGGGTTGGGCATGTCGAAGGCCCCGTTGGCGCACCCGGCGTCGCCCGAGTGCTGGCCGTCGCCCGAGGAGAACGCGTAGTTCGTCGGCCCCGATTTGGGGTCGGGGCCCTGCTTCGTGTCGCTCGGGCAGAGGAACAGGCCGATCACGAGGGCGCGGGCGGTGTCGTTGGCGGGGAAATAGGTGTACGGGCCCTGGCCCAGCTCGCCGGTCGGCCCCGAGTCCACGGGCCAGTCGAAGTTCAGGGCCTGGAACACGTTGTTCTGCTCAAGGTAGGGCGCGAGCTGCGCCAGGGCCGACCAGCGGTAGTGCAGGGCCAGGCTGTCGGGCACGGTCCGGGTCCCTCCGCCTCCGCCGTCGAGCCTGCGGTACTGGAAGCCCACCGGGAACGAGTTGATCGCCGCGTGGTAGCTGTGCAGGGCGATGCCGATCTGCTTCAGGTTGTTCACGCACTGGCTGCGCCGGGAGGCCTCGCGCGCCGCCTGCACGGCGGGCAAGAGCAGCGCGATCAGGATGGCGATGACGGCGATCACCACAAGCAGCTCGATGAGCGTGAACCCGCGACGAGGGCGCGATCGCATCCGAGTCTCCGTACGTGTGCAGACATGACAAGCGGGCAGGCATGTGGGAGAGGTGAGCACGAACATACCGGCCCGGCCTGAAGGATGCGAGGGTCTTCGCCACGGATTCCGGCGCGACGATGCCGCGGAGCCCACGAATCGGGGGCCGTCTTTCCCGATCGGGCCTGGCATGAACGCGATCATCTCGATATCCTGGCATCCGCACATTCCGCCCGCGTGTTCGGGACGCCCCGCCTCATCCAGGCAAAGTCCGCCTCTCCGGATCCCCTTCCGTTCGTGAGCGAACGATCGGCATCGCCGTGGGTTCGACCCTGCCCGCAATTCCGGGACGGCGAACGCGGCGCCTTCGGACCCCTTCCGCGATCGGATCGCGGCGGAGGCGGGATCCGGCCCGTCTGCACCTCCTCCGTCTCGCGATCGCGGGGCGGTTTGAGACCCTTCAGGAGAGAAGAATGAACGACCTGAGAGGACAGCACACGTTGACCCTGGCCCTGGGCGCGGTGGGCGGCCTGGTCGCCTTCCAGTGGGGCCCCTGGCTCGCCGTGGCCGTGCTCGGGATCGTGGCCGCACCGGTGTTGTTCCTGATCGGACGGGCGGACGCGGGCCGATCGGCCGCCCCCCGGGGCTGACCCCGCCTCCCCGTGCCGACTTCCCCTCCGCCCTCCGGGGCTTGCGCCCTCGCGCCAGGCCCAGGCCCTTTCCCCGCGGCCGTGAAGATGGTATCTGAAGTCGTCCGCCACGGCCGAAGTCCCCTCCTCTCCGATTGATGGCCCGGTCGGTTCGCCCTTCCCCGTTCCGCGTTCGGAGCACCTCGACGGTGAGCATCGAATTCGCCCCCACGCCCGTGAACGAGGCGTTCCGCTATCGCGCGTTCACGCGCGGCGACATCAACGCGTTCTTCGGCCTCATGCTCGACAACGTGGGCGACATGATCCTCATGGCCAGCCTGCTGGTCGGCGTGTACGGATTCCCTCGCGAGTTCGTGCTGAGCAAGATGATCCCCGGCACGGCCGTAGGGGTGATGGTCGGCGACCTGATCTACACCTTCATGGCGTTCCGCCTGGCCAAGAGGCTCGGGCGCGACGTGACGGCCATGCCCCTGGGCCTGGACACGCCCAGCACCTTCGGCACGGTCTTCCTGATTCTGGGCCCGGCGTTCTCCCACGCCACGAGGGCGACCGGGCAGGGGGGGCTGGGGCTCTCGCCGGAGGAGGCCGCGCGCCACGCGTGGTTTGTTGGGATGGCCATGATTTTTGCCTCGGGCCTCTTCAAGCTGGCCTGCGCGGTGGTCAGCGGATGGGTGCGCAGGGCGTTCCCCCGCGCGGGGCTTCTGGGCTCGCTGGTGGCGATCGCGCTGGTGATCATCAGCTTCCTGCCCCTGATCGACGTGGCCGCGCAGCCGGTGGCGGGGTTCGTGGCCCTGGCCGTGATCCTCGCCACGCTCACGGCGGGCTGGGAGCTCCCCCGGAAGATCCCCGGGGCCCTGGCCGCGGTCCTGATCGGATGCGCCACGCTCGGCCTCATGAACCTCGCGCACTGGGGGCTCAACCGGTTCGCCGGGCTCGACCTGCCCATCGGGTGGTCCGACGGGGCCCGCCCCGCGCTCGCGCTGAAGGCCATGCTCCCCCTGCCCATCGAGGCCTGGTGGGGCTGGTTCACCACGTTCTGGGGCGAGGCCGTGACCTACCTGCCGGTGGCCATGCCGCTGGCCCTGGCCACGGTCGTGGGCGGGATCGACTGCGCCGAGAGCGCCGCGGCCGCCGGCGACGACTATCCCACCGGCCCGATCATCGCCGTCGAGGGCATCTCCACGATCGTCGGCGGGCTCTTCGGCGGGGTGATCCAGAGCACGCCCTACATCGGCCATCCCGCGTACAAGGCCATGGGCGCGCGGGCCGGGTACACGCTGGCCACCGCTCTTTTCATCGGCGGGGCCGGGGTGTTCGGCTACTTCGAGTGGATCTTCTACCTCCTGCCCAAGAGCGTGGTGTTCCCGATCCTGATCTTCGTGGGGCTTGAGATCACCGCGCAGTCGTTCAAGGCCACGCCCCGCAAGCACTACCCGGCGCTCGCCCTGTCGTGCGTGCCCGCGCTCGCCTACCTGGCCAGCGTGACCCTCGGCCAGGTGCTCGCCCCCACGCCCGACGCCTTCGCGGCGCTTCGGCCCGAGGCCCAGCACTGGGTCCAGACCGTCACCATCCTCTCCGGAGGGTTCATCGTCACGAGCCTCTTGTGGGGCACGGCGCTGGCGAAGCTGATCGACGGCAAGGCCCGCACGGCGGCCTCGGCCTTCGCGCTGGCCGGCGTGCTCGCGCTGTTCGGGATCATCCACTCCCCCCTGCCGTCGGCCCCGATCGTGCTGCCCACCACGGCCATGAAGGAGCTCGTCACGGCGAAGCGAGCCGACGCCTCACGCTCGCAAACCCCCTACCACTGGGCCGCCGCCTACCTCTCCGTGGCCATCGTCCTGCTGATCGTCGGGAAGACCGGAACCACGCCCCCGCCCGACCACGCCGAGGAGCCCCACGCGGTTTGAGGGGGCCGGGAGGGTTCACCACGAAGGCACGATCGGGGCCGAAGTTTCACAAACCGGCCCCGGTCGCTGGAGCGATAGGCCAGCAGAGTGTCAGCCAGTTAGACACGGCCCGTGGCATCGTGGGTGTCGCAAAGGATTCGCTTGGGAGAGGGAAAAAGGGGACATTCTACTTTTTTGCTGCGAGGGAAAAAGGGGACATTCTACTTTTTTGCTGCCGCCTCGATCATCGGCGCCTTCTTGGGGCGCCCCCTGGGCCGCATGCTCGACTCCAGGCCCAGCGCGACGGCCGCCTGCGAGGCCCATGCGTCCGTGCCGAACGGCGTGCCCCGCGTCACGCAGTGCCGTATCGCGGCCAGTTCCGATTCGCTCATCGGCAAGTTGACCCTTTTGACCCACCGGGCGGGGGCCGGGATCTCGGGGACGGGCTCCAGCGCCACCGGCCCGGGCGGCTCGACGGCCGAGCGTAACGAGCCGTGCGGCCAGTCCTCGGCCCGCGTCGCCAGGCCGGCCCGCAGGGCGTTCCGCTCGACGTAGCGCAGGACGGTCAGGAGGTGCCCGTCGTCCTGGCAGGGGAACGCCTTGAACCGCCCCTGCCAGACGTGCCCGCTGGACCCGTAATGCCGCCGATAGCGCCGCACATGCGAGGTCAGGAGCCACTGCATCCAGCGCGACAGGTCGCCGTCGCCATGCGGGCGGAGGACCAGATGGAAGTGGTTCGGCATGACGCAGTAGCCGAGCACCCGCATCGGCAGCCGGTCCTTGGCCTCGGCGACCAAGTCGAGGAAGGCGTCATAGTCGGCCGGCTTGTGGAAGACCTCGGCGCGGCCGTTGCCCCGGTTCAGGACGTGGTAGCAATAATCGGCGGCCGAGGCCCGGGCGGTGCGTGGCATCCACCAAACTTAAAGCGACCGGGACCGCAAGTCAAATGAAAAAGTAGAATGTCCCCTTTTCCTCCCCTGTCCCCTTTTCCTCCCGGAGACTCGGCGGGCTCATCATTCCCTCCGCCCCCTTTTCCGCCGCGGCCCCTTTTCCGCCGTTCACTCACCCTCCTCGATCAGATACAAGAACGCCTCAGCCGCATGCCAGGTATGCGGGGCGCACGTCCTCGCCTCCACATACTCTGGCCCAATTCGCTTCATGCCGTCGTACTTTGCCACGCTGGCTCGGGCCTCCCAGGTGAGAGGGTAATCCCGGTCGCTCAACTTACCAAACTTCTTCCCCGCGTAGTGGCTCGACGCCCAGCCGAGGTACGGATACAGGTCGTCCGCGAGGAGTTGCTGTCCGGCCCCGTCCGCCTCCCGATACGCCCACCAGAAGAGCGTGGCGTAGGAGTCCTTCTGCTTGGGCACGGTGTAAGGGTCGTCCAAGCCGAGCGACTTCAGGCCGAACTTGGCCCATTTCGTCTGGTAGACGGGGTGTGCGGCATAGTCGGTGCGGCCATCGATCCGGTCTTTCTGCTCGAACTGGGCGAACTCCTTTTGGATCGACGGCACCAGCGGGTGGGACTTGTCCGACACCAGGGAGACGAGGTACAAACCCTGCCCCAGGTTGTCCGCTTCGGTCTCACCCTTGTTATTCTGGTCGTACGGCTCGCGCAGTCCGAGGATCCAGTTTTTGATGACAGGCAGGTTGTCCGTCTTCTCGAACGCCATCGCCATCATGGCCGCGTCCCGATACCACGGCTTCTCGTACACGAGGAAATTCGGCACCGGCCTGCCATCCACCACGTTCACCAACAATTCTTGGAGCAGGACGCGCAGCACGAGTCGGTGTTTGCGGCCCTTGAACTCGGGCAGCTTGACGGCCCCTTTGCTGAGGGCCCCCTTGTTGCCGTCCGACTCCACCCACACGGCCTCTTCGTCTTCGGAGATGAAGGCAACTTTCCCGTCCTTGGTCTTGATAGCCACCGTGTAGCTCGCCGGCGAGATCACTTCTTCCGCCACCTCCCACTCTTGAACGACCCGGCCCGTGACGGCGTTGCGGAGCTGCCCTTTGGCGTAGATGAACTTGTCGCGGGACCCCATGCCGAACAGGAAGAACTCGACCGCCGGCAGTTTGTAGGATCCGCCGTGTGCCTTCCGCACCCGGTCCAAAGCCTCGCGGTAGACCTCGCGATTCGCGGCGATCTCCTTCCAGCGCTCCGCGTCCGCAGCGAACACTGGGCAACAGAGCCCCACGAGCAACGACACCAATGGGATGTTTCGCTTCATTGACGCGTCCTCGCCCTCTTACGGCCTAACGACCAAGCTCAGCGGACCCGCATAGCCGAGAGTAGGCTTGATGATACCAGAAAACGCCGCGCGGTGCGGGGTCCGCTGCAGTGCGAGCCTAGGCGGCCCGGCTAGAGGTCGAGCCGGGCGCTGACGATCCCGGACTCCCCATCGGGCTCTTCATCCGATACGGAGCAGAGAGAGTCGGCGAACTCTTGAGGAGTGGACCAATCTGCCACGACCCGACGCCGATCGTCGATTGCCACGATGCGACCGGAATCCATATCCAAACAGATAAGATCGTGCCAGTCCCCGTAGAACGGGACCAAGCGGTTCGGCACTTCCCAGTCGGCCCTGATCGCCTCGGCCTTCGTGACATCCGCGTCTGACCAGAAGCAGTGGCGCAACCTCTGGACATCTTGCCCGACGCGCACGGCGTTGAAGCGATCGTTGGACGAGGCGACACCGGCGAGGAACGCCCGGTCTTCGAGTCGCAAGTGCATGCTTCGCCTCCCGCCGCCTAACGACCCAGCTCAGCAGCGGCAGGGGCCGAGTGAGCTACGAACCTGGGAAAGCCGACATGCCCCCGCCGTCTGCTGCAGCGCCTGGTTCGGCCTGTTCTTGTTTTAGTGGGCGACCAATCTCCCAGTGATGCCCGAAGGGATCGGCGACGCGGCCGACACGCCACCCGTGACCCTCCTGAACGGGATAGACCACTTGGGCTCCGGCCGCGACCGCCCGCGCGAGCATCTCGTCCGGCTCCGGCACCGTGAGGAGCATCTTCACGGTGCCCCCGCCGAGCGATTCGGGACTGAAGTTGGCATGCTCGGGCGATTCGTCGCTCAGCCAGAATTCCGCCCCCCCAACTGACAGCCGAGAGACAACGGAGCCAGCAGGATCTTCCACGCGATAGGTCTCCACGGCCCCAAACGCTGCCCGGTAAAACTCGACAGCTCGCGCTCCATTCCGAACCGATAGCTGCGGAGTAATGGCGACGGTGATGATAGCTGATGTCGCCATGCGCTTCCTAACCTCCGCCGCCGAACGACCAAGCTCAGCGGCCCCGCCCGGCTTTGAGGGCGGGGTCCGCTGCAGCGCCTGGTTCGGCGTTACTTGAGCTGAGAATCCGTAACCGCGACCGAGTCGGCGACCAGAACCCACGCCTTGGGTCCGTCGGTTACTCCACCCTTCTCGCCCACGACCTTAGTCGCCCGGAACTCCAGCCGCCCCGACACCTTCAACCGAGGGGTGACGATGCTGGTCGATCCGCCCTTGATGTACTTGTCCGCGAGACGGATCACGTCGTCACGGGCGGCCTTGCTTGCGCTCGCGTCGATGACGAACTCGCCGCCCGCGGCGACGACGGTGGCGGTCACCGAGTCGGTCTTCTCCTGCCGCACGATCGTGCCGAGCGACCCCTCGACCACGACCCTGACAGAGTCACCTTTCGCCGGCTCGGCGGCCGAACCCCGAGAGGCTGCGCCCGTTAGCACAGCCGCCGAAGCCGCAACGAACGATCGCCTGTCCATGATCGCCTCCGTATAGGGAGATACTCCCGACTCCGCCGCCGAACGACCCCGCTCAGCAGCGGCGGGGGCCAAGTGAGCTACGAACCTCGAAAAGCCTACCTGCCCCCGCCGTCTGCTGCAGCGCCTGGTTCGGCGTTCTCGGCCGCCGGGGGCGAGCCTCGGAGCCACCGGATGGTACCACCCACGGCGGCCCCAAAGCCACCACAGGCCACCGCCAAGCCGACGAACGGCCACGGGACGCGACCGTAAGCGGCCACCTGATCCGGCGACGCCGTGGCCGCCCACCAAACCAGATACGGTGCCAGGAACCACGGGCTCGCCGCCGTGCCCGCGAACCAACTCCGGCGGGGGCTGGCCGCCGCTACGACGGCTCCGATAGCGGCGCACGACGCCGGGATGAACAGGAAGGCTAGATACCCAGTCAGCGGCGCGACCAACGCGAGGGCGTTGAGGACGATAGCGGCAGTCAGTGGATGGACGGGGCGACCCCGGCGGCGGGTCCACGACGCCACGGCCAGCGAGACTCCCACTGCCAATACGGCCAACGCCGCGACGGGCATCATGCAGCCACCTTCTTCCGCCGCCGAACGACACGATTCAACCGGCGGCGGCCAAACGCCTGGCCATCAGGACCGACCCGATCCGCCGCTCGGTTGCAATCGATGGTTCGGCGTACCTTGATGAATCGGCGGTCACTTGTCTTTGATGATCTGCGGCTTGCCCTTTTCAGGTAGCTTCAGCGTGGCAGGCATCTTGGGCAGCACCTTGTCGCGAGACTCGTCGTTTTGGAGGCCAGAGCCGTCGAGGAATTTCCACGACTTCCCTCTGTCCGACGAGATGCCGAGGAGGTACGACGTATCGAGGATCTTCCCCGCCGGGGACTTCATCTCCATCGAGGTCGGAACGACCACGAACGTGTTTTCGCCTTGTGTGTGGAAACCACCCGGATCACCGACTTCATACTTCGTCACCGAGAATCCCGCGTCTTTCATCTGCTTAAACGAGGCCTCGATGCGTTCGATCGCCTCCTTGCGACCGGGGGCTTCCTTCAGGACTGCAGGGTGCGTGTAGTCGATGACCTTGGCATAGTCGCCGCTAATGGTCGCGTCCGCAATTTCTTGGGCAAGCTTCTTGACCGCCGACTTCGACGGCTCGTCGGCCCGCGCCGTTAGACATCCAACTGCGAGCATGACACAGAACACGCTGATTCGACTCATCGCTAATTTCCTTTGGTGAACCCGCTCTGTCGCCGAACGACCAAGCCCAGCGGACCCGCACCGCCGAGAACAGGCTTGATGATACTAGAAAGGGCCGCGGCGGTCCGGGGTCCGCTGCAGCGCCCGGTTAGGCGGGGCCCTTCGGTCGCATCTCGCGCCCGGTGGGATCCATGCTCAGCAAGACCTCGTGCAGGCCTTGAATGATAGCGACGGCTCGGCCTTCCGCGTCTACCTGATGCAGCACCCACTCGTTGACGGGCAAATCGACCGAGACTGCCCCATCGATGAGGGAGCAGGCATGGTAGAGGGCACTGTACTGCATCACGCGGACAAGGGCGTTGATCGACTCCCGGCCAACACCCCTGGCGAGCATCTCGGCCAGCGCCGGGCCGGCCTGAGCGCAGGGATTTTTCGGATGTAATTTGGCCGATTGGATCTCGCGGTCGACCCAGTCCTCATCGCCCTCCTCGATGACGCCTTCCCAGAGGGCTTTGGCGAAGCAGAAGATGGCGAGTTGAGGGATCCCCTCTTCCAGCTGCGAACGCGCCCATGACTCGGGGTCGTTCGCCCCGTGCTGGCGGAACAGCTCGGTGAGCCGCTGCAACTCCTCAGGATCGGCCTGTCTCCGTGGCATCGCGCCTCCGCCGCCTAACGCATAAGCTCAGCGGACCGGACCACGGACCAGTGAGCTGGCAAGAACGAAAACCGCCGGCCTTGGACGGGTCCGCTGCAGCGACCGGGTTAGGCGGCACCGCCGGTTACATGAGCCACCAGACCAACCCCGCCGATACGAGCAGAACTACTTCGATTAGCAGCCCTACCAAGACAATATGCTGCGTCGACTCGGTGAGGAGATGCGGCCGGTGACGTAGCCAGTGGACATCCACCGCGACGACCCGGTAGGCCAGGAGGAAGCAGATACCGCTGAGCCAACGCTTCAGCCGACTGGCCGATCCCCCCGCCGCCTAACGACAAAGCTCAGCGGACCCGCACCGCCGAGTCAGGCATGATACCAGAGAAACCGCCGGGGCGGTGCGGGGTCCGCTGCAGCGCGAGGTTAGGCGGGCTGGTTGCCGTCGCGGACGGCTTCGAGGACCAGGCCCGCCAGCTCCTCAAGCCGACCGAAGTAGGCCCGCTCCTCGCCGTCGAGCTGGGCGACGACCAGGTCGAGCCCATGATAGCACAGGCCGAGGACGGCCAGCCGCCAGGCGTCGAGCGAGCCGCGGCCGAGGAAGGTGCTGATACAGCCGGCGGCGGTGTAGTCGAGCGCGATGAGATCATGTCCGGCGACCTCGCGGCAGCGGGACGCCTTCGGGAACGGGGCGGCTTGGTGCTCGCTCCACAGGCGCTCGAACAACGGGTCGCCTCCGGGCCGCCTAACGCCCAAGCTCAGCGGACCCGGCCACGGACCAGCGAGCATCGAGAGAAAAGGAAGCGCGGCCCGTGGCCGGGGTCCGCTGCAGCGGGAGGTTAGGCGCGATCGACGTAGATCCAGAGGTGGTTCAGATGAGCGTCCGGGTTGACGTTGTTGATGGTGCTGGGATCGGCGGCCTGTTGAAGGACTTGCCCCAGTTGGTTTGCGGCGATGTTGGCTGGGACTGCATTGGACTCCCAAGTGCCAGTGCCGGTACTGTGCAAGCCGCAGCCGGTCAGCATCGGCTCGATGGTATTCCGAAGGTAGGAAGATGTGTCGCTGGTGTACGACAACCGGACGATTACGCGCCACATGAAGCGGGTTGCTCCGCAGAGGGGGTGAGAACGAAGTAGCGATGGATATAGGACGCCGCCTAACGCCTAAGCTCAGCGGACCCACCCGCCGAGAATAGGCTTGAATATACCAGAAACCGCCGCGGCGGGTGGGGTCCGCTGCAGCGCCGGGTTAGGCGTCAGGTCGCGACCTCGGACCAGTTGTAGTAGAGCGTGTCTTCGTTGTAGATGGCGCCCTCGTCGGTGTAGACGATGCCGTGAGCGCGGTGATCGGCCAGGAAGCGACGGACGGCGGGGAGGACGCGTTCGCACAGCCACTCGGACCGCTCCTCCTCCGGCGGGTTCCAGTAGTCCTCACGGGCCAGCACCGCCTCGACGTCGACGCCCCCGTTGGGGATCACGACGCCGGGATCCTCAAGGAGCCAGTAGGCCCAGCGGTAGCCCGCGTCGATGTAGACCCGGCAGTTGGGGCACGCGAAATTGGGCGTGTTCAACGGAGCCGCCTAACATGAATTCGACGGAACGAGGGCGTGTTATTTCACGCCGTTGTTCCGTATATTTACGTTTCGATTGTTAGCTTATCCTGCCTTTGCTCGTGATTCAAGCGATAGGGTGGAGATTTTGGGGACGAATGCGGATGAGGATGGAGGGGGATCGGAGCTTTCTCGGTCGCCTCGGCTTCTGGATCGGGTTCGGGTGGAAATCCGGCGGCTTCATTACAGTATCCGGACCGAGGATGCTTATCTTCACTGGATCCGGCGGTTCATCCTGTTTCATGGGAAGACTCATCCCGACGCGATGGGTGAGCCTGAAATTGTGGCCTTTTTGAGCCATCTGGCCGCGGACCGGGATGTGGCGGCCTCGACCCAGAATCAGGCGCTTTCGGCGCTGCTTTTCCTTTACAAGGCCGTCCTGGATCGTCCTCTGGAGTGGTTCACCGACAAGCTTGTTCCGGCCCAGAGGCCCGAGCGCCTGCCCGTGGTGCTTTCTCGCGAGGAGGTCCGCGCGGTGCTCTCGCACCTGGAGGGGGTGCATCGGCTGGCGGCGTGGCTCATGTATGGGGCGGGGCTGCGGCTCATGGAGGCGATCCGGCTTCGCGTGAAGGATGTGGACTTCGAGCAGAACCACCTGGTCGTTCGCGAGGGCAAGGGGGACAAG
>JANOBY010000253.1:0-4384 GCA_031411935.1 Planctomycetales bacterium
CCTGGTTGTTCGCGTCGAACGCCAGCGAGCCGACCGAGAGGCCCGGGAGATACGCCTCCTGAAAATCCATCCGTCCGTGAAGGACCTGGATCCTGGCCTCCGCGAAGTGAAAATTCAGGTACGAGCAGATGGGGATGCCGCCAAACACGGGCTGGACGAACGGCTGCCTGAGCATGGCCTCGATCGGCGCGAAGGCCGGGAAATCGGCCACAGGGCCGGGCTCTCCCTCGTGATTCACGCTGCCCGAGAGGATCGCCTGGCCCGTGAGCAGGTGATGGACGCTGAACGCGTTTTCGGATCGGATCACACGCTCTCGCAACTTGGGGAAGGCGTAAACCCAGCCGAGAAACACCGGCATCCACCTGTTCAGGAAGAGCCGGGGCATGTACGAGAACGGTCCCCGGTAGGGATGCCCCGTCGAGGTCCATTGCAGGTCGGGGATCGCGACGAGGGACTCCAGGTAATCCATGCCCCCGATCGGCAGGAAGCTGGGCCGCACTCCGCGATGGTGGACCAGCATGAACAGGACGGGGTGTTCGCCCCGTGGGGCGGTCGACTGCGGGCCGGGTTCGAGTCCCGCCGGCAACATCATGCGGACGTGGTCGACGGGCAAATTCCTGAGGTGCAGCCAGGAGGTGCCGTGCCCGACCGCGCGGAGGCGACTGCGGGGGACGACGAAAGGCAGAGAGCCGGCCTGACCCCGGGGGTCGATCGCCTGGGTCATGAGGAGGACTCCACGAGACGTTGACGACCGAGAACCGGATTCGCGACAAACCCAGGCGCGAAGACCCCGACCATGCGGTCGGGACGGGCGATACCTTGCGAGCTCATCCACCGGCAAGCTCCGGCGACCAGCTCCTCACCTTCATGGCCGCCGAGGATCTCTCCGAGGCGGTACCTGGCCGCCGCGGAGTACTGCGGCATGCCCACGGCGTCGAGGGCCGAAGCGGCGTTGCGGAGCGCCGGAACGACCGAGGCGTGATGCCCCTTGCGCGAGAGCAGGGCGGCCCGCAAGAGCTGCCCACACGCGTTGGACCAGGGCATCCTCTCCTTCTCGATCGTGCGAAGATCGCGCGCGGCCGAGTCGAGCAGCGGGGCCGGATTCGCGGCCGTTTCCGACGACGCCAGCGCGGCCCTGGCGCGATGCTGGGCCATGTGCAGCCCCAGAAGCTGGAAGCTCAGGAGCTGCGACTTCTTCAGGTCGGGCCATTGCCTCTGGACCTCCGCCCAGGCCACTTCGCCCTTGCGGTCGTAGAGCTCGGTCTGCACAAGGGACATCAGCGCGAGCATGTCCTGGGCGTGGTAGCCTCGATGCGGGTACCGGCCCAGGTAGTAACGCAGACGCTCACGGGCTCCGTCCACGTCGTCGGCCATGAGGCGAATCATGGGCTCGCAGAAGCAGCCCTGGGTGACGGAGGCGTAGAGGTCGCCACGCTCCTCGGCATCCTGGAGGATGGCGGCGGCACGGCGACGCATCTCGTCGAATTCGCCGCCGAAGACCAGGGCCCAGATCAAGAACGCCAGGGCGCTGTCGAGCTCCCAGGCCACGCCCGTGCATTGCTCGCGGAAGATGGTCTCGGCCTTCTCCAACCCCACGCGTGCCTCGTGCCATCGGCCCACGAAGTAGAATCGCGTGCCCTCGGCCATGGCCACCATCCCATGCGCCTGCGGTTCGCCCGTTTTGTGAGCGAGGGCCCGCGAGGTCTCGAGCAATCGCATGGTGTTGGCTTCGCCGGGACCGCCCGCGAGTGCGGCGTGCGCGGCCTCCCAGGCCAGCGCCCTCGCGATCCGGAACGGCTCGCCGGCTCTCAGGCTCAGCAGCAGGTTGCGGGTCTGGAAGTCGGCCCCGCCCAGGATGTCGAACATGCTCAATCCGGCGGTCGCGGCCCAGGCGACCTCGATCCGTGTGAGCTCGGAGGCGAGCACCTGTTCCGCATCGCGGGACGTGTAACTCAGGCCACGCAACTTCAGCTTGATCCGGCCCAGGAGCAGGGAAACCAGCGTCCTGCCCGGGGTTTTCGGGAGGGTCATTCCGACGCGTCCGAGCACGCTTTCGAGAACCGCGCGGCCCTCGTCCGTCCTCCCGCTGATGCAATACTGATACGCCGCTCGACGTTCGAGCTCGATGCGTTCGTCGTCGGGGGCTGAGTTTGCGGATTTAAGATACTGCTCGGCGGCTTCCGCCCCTCGGCCCGCGTTGGCCAGCGCGTGGGCGTGCCGCGTACGCACGCTCCGCAGGCGAGCCTCGTCGTCGATCCCGCCGATCATCATCGCTTTTTGATAGAGCTTCGCCGCGCGATCGAACGCCAGGGCGCTGGTGGCCTGGTCGGCGGCGAGCAGGTAATAATGCTGGGCCTGCGAGGCGTCGCTTGCCGACTCGAAGTGGATGGCCAGGGTTTGCGGGTCGGCCTCGCCCGAGGCTTGCAGGGTGGTCGCGAGCCGGCGGTGATGTCCCACCTTCACGCCTCCGTCGAGCCGGGCCAGGATGCTCTCGCGGATGCGGTCGTGATACGTCTCGACCTCGTCGATCGGCCGGGGACCCGAGGTCCTGACCAGCAATTCGGCGCGCAGGAGGTGCAACGACGACAGGTCGTCACCGCGCAAGCCCGCGGCGTCCACCGCCACACGCTGGGTCGTGGGTTGCCCCGCGACGGCGACCAGCTCCAGAAGCGATCGGGCGTGCTCGGGCAGGGCTTGCACGCGGTTCCACAAGACCGCGTCGAGCTCGATCGGGCTCGACGGCGTGTCGCCGTGCGGCAGAGCCGAGCCGCCTCGCACGTGGCGGACAAGCTCCTGGATGAAGAAGGGGCTGCCCTGCGACTCGCGCGCGATCGCCGCCGCCTGCTCGTGCACCTTCGGGCCTTGTCCACCAAGCAGGCTGAGCGCCAGGGCATGCGCCTCGTCGGCGTCCAGCGGTTCCACGGCCAGGGTTCGCCGCTGACATCGCGGCGTGAGCGCCTCGTCGAGATTCTGGAGCGCTTGCAGACACGGGCTCGAATCCGCATATTCGCTGCGATAGCAGGCCAGCAACAGGAATCGCGGCGGGTCCGAGCCGGAGATCAGCTCGGTCAGGATCGTGGCGCTGTCCAGGTCGCCCCATTGCAGGTCGTCGATCCAGAGCACCAGGTTGCGGTCCCGGCCGATCCGCTTCAAGAGCGAGCGAAGCGCCTTGAATGCCTTGCGCCTGAGCTCGCGAGGCTCGATCTCGGAAGCCGTCTTGCCCGCGTGCTCGGACCGGGCCGCGCGAGGAGGTTGGGTCGTGGTGCGCTCGGTGGGAAAGTCATGGGGCCCCGAAAGGATCGCGGTGGCTTCCTTGCCGTCGTGCGTTGCGGCGTCTACCTCCGTGGCGTCCGGCTCGGGCTCGGCCCTGTACGCGGGGGGGCCATCCGCGATCGCGTCGACGCGGTGGAGCACCGGGAAGACGTTCGCCAGCGCGTCCATGTCTGGCGGCAGGAGGGCGCCCAGGTCGCGCGGGTCGAGTCGATTGAGGAAGCGGCTCAGGTCGTCCACCAGCGTGTCCATCGCCTTGTAGGGGACGGACTCGGCCTCGAAACATCGCCCCTTCAGCACCGTGACCTGGCCCGAAGGTTCCAGGTCGTCCAGGAACCGATGGACGAGCGTGCTCTTGCCAGCGCCCGAGCGTCCGTGGAGGAAGAGCGAGACGCTGGACCCGGCCCGGAGATCGTCGATCGCCTTGCGGAGCGCGGCCATATGGGATTCGCGCCCGAAGAGCGGCAGGTTCAGCGGGTCGATCCCCCGACGATCGGCCTCGGCCCGAGCACCCGTGCCGGTCATGCCCAGCAGGTCCAGGATCTCGGCGGCCTCGGGACGTTCCTTGGGCTCGATGCTGAGCAGGCGCATGCAGAGCGAGGCCAGATCGGAGGGGATGCCCGGGCACACCAGGTCGGGCCGCTTGGGAGCTTGTTCCCGCTTCTTTTGGAGGACTTCCAGGAACTTGCCGATGAACGGAAGCTTGCCGGTGAGGGCGGCGTAGAGCATGACCCCCAGGCTGTACCAGTCCGTCGCGGTGGTCAGCGGGTTCCCCTCGGATTGCTCCGGCGACATGTACAATGCCGTGCCCAGGATCAGGTTGGCATCGGTGTGTTCGCCGCTGCCCGAGCTCGAACCGCCGTATCCTTCGGACGCATGATCCAGCAGGGTCGCCTGCCTCTGGCTCGCCAGGTCCGAGACCAGGCCGAAATCCAGGATCACCAGGCGACCGTCTCCGTCCACCATCACGTTCGATGGCTTCAGGTCGCGGTGGATGAACCCGGCGCGGTGGAGGGCGTCAATCCCGCGGACCAGTTGCCCGAGCGCCGAGCGAAGCCGCGACTCGTCAAGCTCACGGTGGAGACCCGCATGCGCGGCCGTCGGGGCGGCGTCG
>JANOBY010000254.1:0-5009 GCA_031411935.1 Planctomycetales bacterium
GGCTGACCAAGATCGAGACGCTACTGGCGAGCCTCGTCGAACAGCGTACCATCAAGGAGTGGTACTCGACCGCCGAAGTGGCGACCATTCTCGGCAAGGCCGAGTTCACCGTCCACGAGTGGTGCCGACTCGGCCGGGTCCACGCCGAGAAGAAGAAGTCCGGCCGCGTCGTTGCCAGTGAGTGGATCTTGAGCCATTCGGAATTGACCCGGATCAGGAATGAGGGGCTACTGCCCGACCCACGGCCTTACCGGCACGTGCCGTAGCAGCGCCTCTCAAACTTGGTCCCGCCGACTTGTCGATAAGATGTCGTCTTAACTGACGTGAGCAGTCATCGACGTGGAGGTGGCATGTGGCACATTGGCTCATAGAGAAAGTGACGATCTCGGGCGGGTTCTTGGCCGGTATCGATCTGAGGCTTCACGAGGGGCTGACCTGCATCATCGGTCCACGCGGCAGCGGCAAGTCCACGTTCGCGGAGGCCGTCCGGTTCGCCCTATTGGGAATGCCAACCTCCTCCCGGCCGCGGACGGACCGAATTCAGGCGAACCTCCTCCACTCGCTCATCACGGTGAAGACGTGCCCGGACGCCCACGGCGAGTGGTACACGGTGCAGCGGCAGGGCCGGCAACCGCCGTCACTCACATCCGGCCGTCACTCACATCCGGCAGCGGCAAGCCGCTAACCACCATCGAGCTGGAGCGGGGCACCTTCCTGCCGCTCGACGCCTACGAGAGCACGGAGATCGAAGACATCGCCGACGAGTCACTCGGCGACAAGCGGCGGAACCTGCTCGACGACCTCGTTGGGGAAGACTTCCGGCAGGTGAGTTTCACGGCCGCGGAGTTGAAGCGGGCGCTAGAGGCGAATGCGGCTTCGATCCGCGAGGCCGAACGCGCGCAGGCCGCTCTATCGGAGCAAATCGAGGAGATCGGGGACGCGCGGGGCCGCCTGAGCGCCTTGCCTGCGGCACAGCAGGGAGAGGCTGACCCCGGACTGGTCGCCGTTACCCAGCAGCAGCAGATCAACGAGGCGGAAGAGAAGCGCGGGCAGGCGGTGGAAGTCGGGCTGGAGGCCGTCGGGACCGCCCTCGGCGAGCTCCCCACCCGGCTGATACCCCTGGTAGCAACAGCCGACGGCCTCCCGAGCCAGAACGCCGAGGTGATCACCGCCATCGGTCGTGAGTTGAATGGAGCGTTGGCGGAGTTGCGGGCTGGGTGCGCCGCGTTGGAGCAGCAAATCCGCTCGCGGGTCAGCCGCGTCCGTAACCTCCGCGCCGAACTGGACGCGGCCCACACGCTGCAAAAGGCCGAGTTCGACCGCCACCAGACGGCGAACCTGGCGTCCAGTCAGGCCATCCGGGAGCGGCACGCGAGGGAACAGGAGGTCGTCAGGCTGACGGGCCTGGAGGGGCAGCGGGCGGAGACGCTGGCGGCCGTCGCCCGTCTCCGGCAGGAGCGGGAGGGGCTGCGTGGCAAGTACCTGATGCAGCGGGAGCAGATCACCCGCCTGCGCGAGGCGACCGCGGCCCGGTTGCAGCGGGAGGCCGGGCAGAAGGTGCGGATTCGCGTGCAGGAGAACGCCGACACCTCGGGCTACCAGCAGAAGCTGCTGGAGGGGCTGAAGGGGGCCGGGGTCCGCAACCACGAAGACATCATCAACAGCCTGCTGAAGCTACGGCCGGAGGACCTCGCCCAGGCGGTCCGAGACGGCGACGTGGAAGAGTTCGAGCAGCAGGCCGGGCTGGGGGCCGAGCGGTCGCGGAAAATCCTCCAGTCGTTCGCCAAGAACCTCGACCCCTACGTGCTGGAGCTGCTGCCGGTGGACGACCTCGTCCGCATCGAGCTGAACGTGGCATCGACCGGGGAGGCGTTTTTCAAGGACGCGGCCGACCTGTCGCGCGGCCAGAAGTGTACCGCCCTGCTGCCGATCCTGCTCGCCCGGCGGGACGCGCCGCTGCTCGTGGACCAGCCCGAAGACAACCTCGACAACCACTTCATCTACGAAACCATCGTGGAGTCGATCAAGCGGCTCAAGGGCCGGCGGCAGATGGTGTTCGTCACGCACAACGCGAACATCCCCGTCCTGGGAGAGGCGGACTTGGTGGTCGTCATGAACTCGGACGGCAAGCGGGGGTACGTCGAAAAGTTCGGTGCGCTGGACGACTGCCGGCAGGAAATCATCGACCTTCTGGAGGGCGGGGAGGAGGCGTTCGACCTCCGCCGCCGGCGATATGAAAAGCAGTGACATCGGGATCGACGGGTTGAGGCAGTTGGCCCGCCAGAACCCCAAGGAAGCCCGGCGGCAGGTCCAGGTCATCCTCGCCGGGGACGCGGGCAGGCGGGCCACGTTCCTCGCCGCCCTGGGCGGCGTCGGGGACGGCCGGCTGCGGCAGTGCGTGGCGAACGCCGTCCTCGGCGAACTGTCCCTCCTGCCAGGAGTGGCGGAGAACTTGCACGGCTGGCTGACGACGGAGACGGACGAGTTCGCCCGCCGGTCCATCGCCTCGGCGCTTCAGCAGGCCGGGGGCGGCAAGCGGGCGACGCAGAAACCCGGCCTGATCGACCCGGCGCTCGTCGCCGCGTACCGCTACGTGTCCGACCGCCTGGCCCACGAGCTGCGCAACACCCTCCTCATCCCACAGGCCCGGATGAGCGAGTTGGCCGGGCTGATCACGCAGCTCGACGACGACCAGACCCGCTCCAGAATTCTGGCCTGCGTGGGCCAGCTCGGGGACGAGTTCCAGGAGGTCGGCCGCCTCGCCGTCAGCAACCCGGACGACGAGTACTTTCGCTTCCGCCCGGTCACGATCCTGGACTGGATCGACCGCATGAAAGGCGCATACGCGAAGCGGTACTCCCCCCTCGGGTTCAAAGCGATGGGGCCGTCGGACGCGCTGGCCGTGAAGGTCGTGGCGAACGATTATTACCTCCGGCTCGCCTTCTGGAACCTGTGGCTGAACTCGCACCAGGCGGTTGGCAGCACCTGCAAGATCACTGTCGAGTTCTCCGTCGAGGCGGGCAAGTTGCGTCTCGTCGTGCTAGACAACGGGTCCGGGTTCCGGGCCGACGCGGTCGGCGTCGCGTTCCAGGACCGGTTCTCGAAGAGCGGCGGGCACCGCGGGCGGGGGCTGCTGGAGGTGCAGGAGGCCGTGGAGCGCCTTCACGGCACCGCCGAGCTGACCAAGCACGCCTCCGGCACCCTCCGCGTGGCCCTCGTACTTCCGGTGGCAGCCCCATGAGCTACCCGCGGTTCATCAACCCGCTCGTGATCGAAGACGACCCGGCGGTAAAAGCCCAGTACGAAATCATCTTCCAGGCCCTCGCCAAAAAGTACCCGCTCGCGCCCGCGCGGTGGGGCTTCTGTTATCAGGATGCCATCAAGCACCTGTCACAGGAGGGGCCGTACCACATCGTCATTCTGGACCTGCGGCTGCCGGAGGAGCCGGGCCAGCCGGAGTCCGAGTTGCTCGACTTCGGCCAGTCGATCCTGACGACGTGCCTCCAACGGGACGACTACCCCGTCCCGGCGCTCCTCGTGGTCAGCGGCAACCTCCAACACGCCGCCAGCCAGGAGGCGCTCGAATACTCGGTGCGGAACGGGTTCCACTACGGCCGCGTCCTCGTGAAGTCGCAGCACAGCCTCGCGTCCGAGATCGAGAAGGCCATCGTAGCGGTCCTGCAATATCAGGACGTGGGCATCACCATCGCCGACGGCGGCAACCGCGTGTTCCCGACCGTTTCCCCGCGAGAGGAAGACCTCATCCGCCGGGTCGTCTGCCAGCAGGTGGACGCGATTGGCGTGGACCTGACATGGTGGTCGGCGACGTCCAACCCGTGGTCGGGGTGGACGAAGACCCTGGTCGGCCGGTTCTTCCTGCTCCGCGGGAGGACATACTCCCGGAACCACTTCTTCAAGCTGGCTACCGCCGAAGGGGCCGAGAGCGTGTCCCGCGACGCGAGGAGCGCGGGGCTTACCCACCAGCACGTCAAGGTCGCGGGGGCGGTGCTGAGCCCCTACCGGAGCCTGCTTGTCACCCAGTCGGCGGGAAAGACCACGAGCCTGCCGTGTTCGCTCAATGACATCTTCGCCCACGCCCCCGGTCGCCTCACCGCGTCCCTTCCCCAAATGGCCGCGGCCGTGGCCGAGCAGGTCGCCGCGTTCGGCGCGTCCACGCCGGACCAGCACCCGGTGAGCCAGTTACTTTGGCGGAGCCACTCCAGAGAGCGGATCGCCGGGCAGTGGAAGCGGAGGAACGGAGCCGTTGCCCTTGAGGCGCTCCGCGACGACGGTGCCAACCCGCTTGAACTCTTCGACCGCCTGATGGCCTCCGCCGCCATCGTTCGGTACGAGCGGCAAGAAGCGCGCCACGGCGATCTCAACTTCTCGAACGTTGCGGTCGAGGAGACGGGCGAGGACCAGTTCAACGCCTGGGTGTTCGATGTCGCCGCCGGCGTCGCCGGGGCGAACGTCCGCGACATCGCCACGCTGGAAGTGACCGCCCTGTTGCACCAGTCCCCGTGCGACGCCGGCCCGCTCGCCGAACAGTGCCGTTGTCTCTTCGGCAGGACGCTAAAGGCGGACAGCACTCACGATTGCACGTTCCCGACCGCGCGGGGGGCAACACGCACCGGTTCATCCTGGAACTGCGGACACAGGCACTCCGGCGTGCGAGTCCCGACGTATACGCGATTCTGCTGTTCGACGAGGCTCTGATGCAACTGGGCGGGCTGGACTTCGGGTCGTCATACAACAAAATCCACCACCCGCCCGACTCGGCGTACCTCGCAGAGTTGGCCGCCGGGTTGGTACTCCGCACCGCCCCACACCTACTTGAGCTACCGGAGGGGAGTTCGATTTGAATTGTGACCGGCATGGACTGCACTCGCGCGATGCAACGACGCAGAGATTGAAGTTCTATCGAGGGGCAAAAAGAGGGCAGAGCGGGCCCTACATCCGCAATGTGTTCGGTGTACAATCCCCATGTCGAAGTGCAGCAACTAACGTCA
>JANOBY010000255.1:0-2735 GCA_031411935.1 Planctomycetales bacterium
TGTGGATCGCTGGAGAACTCGGAATGTCCCTGAAACTCGGCATGGTGGGTGGCGGCAAGGGCGCCTTCATCGGTGGCGTGCATCGCATTGCAGCGCGGCTGGACGGCCACTGGGACCTGGTCGCCGGGGCGTTTTCGTCCGATCCTGAACGGGCGGCGGCTTCGGCGGTGGATCTGGGGATTGCGGCAGAGCGCAGCTATGGCAGCTTCGCCGCAATGGCCGAAGCCGAGGCGTCACGGCCAGACGGTATCGATGCCGTGGCGATCGTTACGCCCAACCACCTGCATGCCTCGGTGGCTACAGCTTTTCTGCGGGCTGGAATTCCAGTGATCTGCGACAAGCCGCTCACCACAACCGTCGAAGACGCTGAGGCGCTGGTCAAGTTGGTGGCCGCGACCGGCCTGCCCTTTATCCTGACCCAGACTTACACCGGTTATCCGATGGTCCGCGAGGCACGTGCCCTGATCGAAGCCGGTCGGATCGGTCGCGTCCGTCATGTCCAAGTGGAGTATCTGCAGGACTGGCTGGCCATGCCGGTCGAGAGTTCGGGTAATAAGCAGGCAGCCTGGCGCACCGACCCGGCACAGTCTGGCCCCGGCGGGTGCATTGCGGATATCGGCACCCATGCCTTCAATCTTGCAACCTTCGTGACCGGTCTTGTTCCAATTGCAATGCTGGCCGATCTGACTGCTTTCGGACCCGACCGGGCCTTGGATGACAATGCCGCGATCCTGCTCAGGTTCGGCGAGGGTGCCAAGGGCATGATCTGGGCGAGCCAGGTTGCGCCGGGGGTCAAGAATGGTCTTCGCATTCGCGTGGCCGGCGAAGCCGGAGGCCTTCACTGGGATCAGGAACGACCCGACGATCTGGAGTTCACTCCCGTTGGCAAGCCAACCCAAACCCTGCGGCGTGGGGGGGATGGCGTTTTAACACCTGCTCGCCTTCCGGCAGGCCACCCGGAAGGCTATCTTGAAGCCTTTGCCACCCTTTATGTCGAAGCTGCCGGGCAAGTGCGTCGGTTTCGCGACGGAACGAGATCGAGCAGGGACACCGTGTTGCCAACGGTGTCGGACGGGCTGGCGGGCATGCGCTTCATGGCTGCCGGAGTTCGGTCAAACGAAAAAGGCGGGATCTGGGTGGGGCTCTGAAGCCCGATTTCAAACGATTGGATGCAGACCATTCTGCGGGGCCTACATCAAGGTCTGTCAAAGTTTACTGTGTGCCCGAAATTCGCACAGCGGCCAGCCGGTAGGTATGGAAAACCAATAAACACAATAATTTGGTCAAAAACGGTCGTTTGATGTTGGCACACTGATCTTAGGCAAGGTCGCCGAACGAGCAATGCTAAGTTCGGCCGACACCGCCAGCTGCAGACTTCATTGCCGCCTGATGCGTATTCGCACTGAGTTCCGCGCGCTGGCCAGCCGGTACGCCTTTGGCGATCCTCATCGCAGCCCTCGACGAGGGATCGCCAGGGGTTACATGGCTAGGGCTGGCCCGACGCTGGGAAGACGCTTCATGCCCGAATACGATGGCAAGGCCGACGAGCAGGAGGACGCCGAGGCCGAGGTCGAGCGGTTCGAGGACCAGCTCGGCCCCTTCGTCGTCGCCGCCGAGACGACGCGGATGGCCATGGTCTTCACCAATGCGAAGGAGGCCGGCAATCCGATCATCTTCGCCAACGACAGCGTCCTCGCCCTGACCGGCTACGCGCGCGACGAGGTGCTGGGCCAGGGCATTGACTTCCTGATGGCGCGCGGTGCCGACGAGGACGCGCTTGCCAAGGTCGAGGCGGCGTTCAGGGACGAGGCCGAGGGGCAGACCGAGATCGAGTGCCGCCGCAAGGACGGCAGCACGCCCTGGACGGACCTCTTCGTCAGCCCCGTGGCGGATGCGGACGGTTAGGTCGTCCAGCACTTCGCCTCGCTCGTCGACCTCACCCGCCACCGGGACGCGCAGGCGCAGGCCCGGATGCTCATCGCCGAGCTGAACCACCGGGTGAAGAACACCCTCGTGACGGTGCAGTCGATCGTCGCGCAGGGGCTGCGCACGAGCGGCGACGTGGCCGCGGTCCGCGCGGCCATCGTGGCGCGGCTCTCGGTGCTGTCGCGCTCGCACGACATCCTGACGGGCGAGCGCTGGGTCAGCGCAGGGCTGCGGGACGTGGTCTTGGACGCGATGGCGCCGTTCGGCATCGGCGACGGCCGGGCGGAGCGCTTCGTCATCGCGGGCGAGAACGTCCGGCTGGCGCCGAAGGCGGTCCTCGCACTCGGCGTCGCCCTGCACGAGCTCGCCACCAACGCCCTGAAGTACGGCGCGTTGTCGAACGACGCGGGGTCGATCCTGATCGACTGGCTCACAAAGCCGGGCAAGGACGGCGACCGCCTGGTCCTGCGCTGGCGCGAGACCGGCGGGCCGCCCGTCTCGCCGCCCACGCGGATGGGTTCGGCTCGCAAGTGCTGGGTCGCGGGCTAGCTTACGAGTTGGAGGGCGACGTGGACCTCGACTACCGATCGGAGTGCGTGGTCTGCACCATCGACATTCCCCTGCCGCAGGTCGCGTGTGGTGACTGATCTGCTGTCGGGGCCGCGCGGCCTCGTCGTCGAGGACGAGTTCCTCGTTCTCATGATGATCGAGGACCTGCTGGCCGATCTCGGCTACGAGGCGGTGTCCGCGGCCCCCACGATCCCGAAGGCGCTGGCTCTGGTCGAGGCGCAGCCGTTCGATGTGGCCAT
>JANOBY010000256.1:0-4251 GCA_031411935.1 Planctomycetales bacterium
GTGCGCGATCCGGTTGGTGGGGGAGTCCATGGGGGCGGTCTTCCAGACCATCTTGCCGGTGGAGGCGTCGAAGGCGAAGATCGACTGGGCGTCGTCGGGCGCGACGATCACCAGCCCAGCGTGGACCACCGCGGGGTTGGCCTCGCGCGTAGGCCGCAGGCCGTTGCCGTCGCGGGTCGGGTACGAGGCCAGCCACTGGACCGCGCCGGTCTCGGCGTCCAGGGCGGCGAGCGCCCCGAGGTTCGTCTGGTAGTACACCGTCTGGCCGTCGAGCGACAGGAGCCGGTTTCCGGCGTTATTCGTGGGGGTCACGCCGCCCATGCCGCCCATGCCGTTCATCATCATCATGACATTGTCGGGCGAGCTGGCGCTTCCCAGGCTCTTGATCCATCGGACGACGCCGGTCTCGCCGTCGAGCGCGGCCACGTAGAGGTTGATCTCGGTGTTCACGGCCTCGGTCAGCCCCACGTACACGTTCTGGGCGTCGGCCACGGGCGTGCCCTCGAACACCGCGCCCGAGATCCGCCCGGGGGCGTCGGGGCGGGCGCGGGGCAGGTTGATGTCCAGCGAGGCCTTCTCCCAGAGGCGCTTGCCCTCCACGTCGCGATTGTTTCGGACCGCCACGATCGTGCTGGCCACCGGGCCGCCCAGACGTGCGTAGATCCGGTCCCCCTGCGCGGTGAGCGTGAATCGCGGGGTCCCGCCGGGTCCGGTGCGGGCCGGTCCGGTCTCGAACGGGCTGCGCAGGGGTTGATTCCATGCCAGGACGCCCGTGTTGGCGGCGGGGTTGGGGTCATCGCCGGGGTCGCGGGCGTTGAGGTGGAAGCTCTGGATCTTGGACTCGTCGCAGATCACGACCTGGTCGCCCAGGATGATCGGGTGGAAGGCCAGCCCCGAATCGGGCGCCGAGGGCAGGGCGGTGGGCGGCTGGAACCCGCCCCCGAACCGCGTCATCTGCGGCACCGGGCGAGGGGCCCGCGGCGGGTCCAGCTTGCGACGCCACTGGAACTGGCCGATGTCCACGGGCCCGGGCGCGATCCTCGACCGCGACGCCGATCCGGCGAACGTGGGCCATCGGCCGTCGCCCTGCAGGGGCACGGCCAGATGGTCCGAGGCGATCGCCTGCGCCACGCTGCGGCCCAGACCTCCGTCGCGACCGGCCAGGGTCCCCTTGGCCTCGGGGTACTCGGCGTTGAAGGCGTCGATGTCGGCGGAGGTGGGCGGGTCGATCCCCAGGGCCGCGCGGCAGAGGAGCTTCTTGGCCGCGACCCTCGCCAGGTCGAGCCCGGAGTCGGGGTAGGTCATGCTGTTGGGCGCGGCCCCGCGGTCGGGCAGGATCCGCCGGTACAGGCCCAGGGCCACGCCGAACTGGCCGTCCTGGAAGGCCATGTCGCCCAGCACGTCCATCGCGTCGTCGCTCCACGAGGACGCGAACAACTCATCCACCACCCGCCGGAGGGCCGCGCGGTCGTGATTCGTGGCCCCCTGGCGGAACAGAGTCTCGGCCTGGGCGTCCACCCGCGACCGGTACAGGGCCAGCCCCTCGGGCGGGAGCGCCGCGATCAGGGCCTGGGCGTGCCGGCGGGCGTCGACCACCAGATCCGACTGCCCCGAGGGGTCGGCCATCGGGTCGTCCTTCGGGAGCTTGGCGTTGGCCTCGCCCGGCAACGCGATGACCTTCTGGTAGAGGTCCAGAGCCTCGGCCCACTGCCCCTGCTTGGCCTGCTCCGACGCCTTGCGGAGGAGCGTGTTGGCCGTGTAGTTCGTAATCGGGTTGAAGGACCGGCCCGAGGGGGCCTGGGCGAGGGCGGAAGACCCCGCCAGGGCAATCAGGCCCAGAAGGCTCGCCCGCAACGCCGGTCGCGTGGTCTTGGGCTTCGGGATCGTGGGCTCAGCCATGAGAGGACCTCCATGCGCGGCGGCCGAATTCCCAGCGCGACGTGCGGGGCCAGGGGGTACCGAGGCGTTCCCTTCGCACAGGTCGCGTGGGCGAACCCGAAGGGGTCTCCATTCAGGGATATCGCAGAGTTCGCCGGACGTGATCATCCTCCTTCATCCCGAAAGCTTCTCCAGTCCTTCCATTCTGGCGCCAACCCCACCTCAGGACAATCCCCCCAGCAAGTCCCCTGCATGAAAACTCGCAAAACTCAAGGCAAACGCAGTGCCATTCGCGTTTTCCGTGCCTCCGGGGGCGTGAATGAGGGTCTGGTGCCGAGAATGCGGGAGCCTTCTGCCTTCAATGTAGGCGATGAAGGCGACCGGGGCGGCCTGACGACTCCGAAATTTCGAGAGGCTCAGGGGCGCCGCGTCTGGAGCGAGTGCCCTACGTAGAAGATCAGGGCACCGACGCCCGCGATCAGCAGCGATTCGCCGAGCGACACCTGGTCGTTCAACTCGGCCGCGATGCCGAGGGGGGCCACGATCAGGCCGAGAAGCTGGAGGCTGCGGGCGATCGCGTATTTGTTCATGGAGGCTCAAGACGAGGAGGGGCCGCCCAGAAGGCGAAGTCTCGGGGCGATCAGGGCGGGGAGAGCGGCCGCCGCGCCTTCCATGGAGGCGGGCGCGGCGGCCTCCGGAATCACTTCTTCTTGATCTTGGTCGGGTCGAGGGTGATGGCCCCGACGTCGATCACTCCGCCGGCGGGCACGTCCACGGTCTGGCCCTTGGCGGCTCCCGGGGTCACGTAGCCGACGATTTCCTGCCAGACGATCAGGCTCTGCTTGCCGGCCGGCACGCCGGTGATCTCGAACGATCCGTCTTCACCCGTGACGGCGAAGAAGGGGTGGTCGAGCACCAGGACGTTGCCCTTCATCCAGGGGTGGATGTCGCACTTCAGGCCGCGGGGACCCTTCTCGGCCTGGAGCTTGGCCGTGGCGTTGCCCTTGGGCGCGAGCGCCGAGTTGGTGCTGGAGTTGAAGCCGGTGTAGTGGGCGTTGTGCCCGACCGGGTCGCTCGAGGTGAACTGCAGCGTCTGGGCCTTGTGCATGGCCGTGCTGTAGGGCACGAACTCGCAGTTCTTGTTGTCGATGGCCACGGTGGGCTGCTTGGCCACCAGGGCCTTCTCGGCCTCGGGGTTCTTGCCCTTCGGGCCGCTGATGTAGGCGAACCCGTTGGCGATGCCCTTCGTGGTCGAGTCCACCACCAGGGTGCGATCGACCAGCTTCTGGTCCTTGCAGAACTCCTGGTCGCCCAGCTTCAGCGCCGGGGGGGCGGGGGCATCCGATCCGCCGTAGACCAGCTTGCCCTTGATGGTGCCGAACTTGCCCTGGACCGGGGCGGGCGAGGCCTCGGGCGCGATCGCCGCCGAGGCTGAGGGCGTGGACGAGGTCAGGCCGCCGAACACGAATCCGGCGGCGATCAGAGCGCCGGCCGATCCGACGCAGGCGAAAAGCGAGCTCGCGAGTTTCATCGCTCAATCATCTCCAGACAGAGAAACAAGGCGGGTGGGCAGGGGCGACCCCATCAACACACGGGGGTCGCCCCGGAAGGAGGGGGGTGTCGGGGGGCAGAATTACTTCAGCTTGAGCTTGGCGGCTTCGAGGGTGAAGTCCTTGGCGGTCTCGCCGTCGGCCTTGATGGCCACGGTGTCGCCGGCCGGGGAGGTCACGAATCCGGGCCCGAGCCCTTCGGCCCAGACCACCACCTTCTGGTCGCCCGCCGGCACGTTCTTGATCTCGAAGTTGCCGTTGGCGTCGGTCACCGCGAAGTAGGGGTTACTGGACACGAGCATGTAGGACGTCATCCAGCCGTGGATGTCGCACACGACCTTGCCGGGCTTGTTCTCGGCGCCCTTGAACACCTGCTTCATCTCGCCCATGGGCTGGGTGGGCAGGTTGAACTTGTTGTTGTTCAGGCCCGACTGCGTGTTCACGTTGTGGCCGGCCGCGTCGCTGGACTTGATCGTCACGTTCGTGCCCTTCATGAAGGCCAGCACGTGCGGCACGAAGGTGCAGTTCTTCTGGTCGAAGACCACTTCCTGGGCCTTGGCCGCGGACTCGGCCTCGGGGCTGACCTTGGTGGGCTTGGGGATGTAGACCACGGCGTAGCGCACGCCCTTGGTCTCGGGGTTCACGACCAGGCGCTCGTCGGGGATCGCGGCCGACCCGGCGCAGATGCCGGGGTCCTTGACCGACTTGTCCCCCTTCTCGTACATGACCTTCAGCGCGGGGGCGTCGCCGTTCAGGACCACGCGGCCCTTGAGCGTGCCCCAGCCCTCGGCCCCGCCCGCCGCGGGAGCGGGAGCGGCGGCGG
>JANOBY010000257.1:0-6103 GCA_031411935.1 Planctomycetales bacterium
ATACCAGACGATGTACCCCTTCCAGTGGGGATCGACCACGAACGGATTCATGAGCCCTGGCCCTGCGGGGTCTCGCTGGTGGCCACGGCTCCCTTGCGCAACCCAGGCCTATCTTTACGGCGAGGACACCTCGATCCTCGGCGGCCTGAATGCGTTCTACCTGCTCATGGACACGCCCGAGACCTACGGCCTGCCCTCGAAGGTCCAGGCCAGGATTCCCAGTCGGACGGTCTGGCCCTCGTCGTTCAAGAGCGTGACCGCCTCGTTCGTCATGGCCCTCGGAGCCTTTCTTGCCTTCGGGAAGCGCAAGGGAGCCGTGGCCACCAGCGAGACCCCGCAGGGCCAGGGCTCATGAATCCGTTCGTGGTCGATCCCCACTGGAAGGGGTACATCGTCTGGTATTTTTTTCTGGGCGGGATCGCGGCGGGGTCGTATGCGATGGCCTCGCTGGCAGCCCTTTTCGGCGATGAGGACGATCGCCGATCGACCCGCGCCGCGTATTATCTCGCGTTCCCGCTGGTCAGCCTCTGCGGGATCCTCTTGATTGTGGACCTGGGCCGCCCTGAGCGCTTCCATCACATGCTCATCCAGACCAACACGTGGAGGCCCATGTTCAAGTGGTGGTCCCCCATGTCGATCGGCTCCTGGGGCCTCTCGCTCTTCGGCGGGTTCAGCTTCGCTTCGTTCCTGGGTGTGCTTGCCGAGGACCGTCGATTCGGGCTTGGCCGTTGGTCCGAGCTGGCGGCCAGCCTGGGCCGGGGCCTGTTCGGCCGGATCTTTCAGATCGGAGGGTCCCTCTCGGGGTTCTTCATCGCGGCCTACACGGGCACCCTGCTTTCGGCGAGCAACCAGCCGGTCTGGGCCGACACGTCCTGGCTCGCGCCGCTGTTCCTCGCGAGCGCCGCGTCCACGGGAATCGCCGCGATCCTCCTGCTTGCGCCCCATCTGGGGGAACGACCTGCCGAAGCCAGTCTCCATCGGCTCGAACGCCTGGATCGATACGCGATGGTCCTGGAGCTGGTGTTGATCGGATGCGTGATGGTGTCGCTCTTTCCGTGGTGGAGGCGGATCTTCCTGAGCTGGCCCGGCGTGCTTGTTCCATCGATCGTGGTGCCGATCGGCTTGCTGGCCCCGCTGATTCTGTCGGCAAGGACCCATCGCCCCGCGCTCCTGGCGACTCTCGTCCTTGTCGGCGGGTTCGTGCTGCGAGCGTCGGTGGTGGAGATGCCGATCCCGTGGCTTCTACCCAACCATCGATAAGCTCGGGAGAAGACCGGATGCGCCCCTGGAGGATCCTCTCGATCGCTTCGCTTGTGATGGTCGTGGGATGCGCCAGCCCCGAGGATGGTCGGCCTCGCGGCGGAGGCGGAGGCGGTGACGGCGGTAATTATGTTCGCAAGCCGATCCATGTCCCGAGCAAGCTCGACGCGACCAAGACGGTGCCGAGGCTTCCTCAATGAACCCGGGCCCTCGACCTCGTGACCTGGCCGTGCTCCTCCTGGCCGCCGGGAATGAGCCTCCCCGAGATCGGGCACGCGACCAGCAAGCCGACACGGCGGGGCTGGCGCTTCGCGGAGAGATCCTCCAGCGGATCATCGCCAGGGACCCCGAACCCGAGGAGATGGAGGCCGCCCTCGCGGAGATCATTCTGGAACGAGAGGGGCCCCAGGGGCCTCCCCGGGCCATCGCCCTCTCGATCTGGGACGACTGGCAATCCGCCTGCTCGACGCCCGGTCTCTGGTCGTGGATGCTCTCGGAAGCCGTGATCGCGGGCCAGCAGAATCGGCCTCGCAGGAAGCGTCGAAGGGATCCCGATGTGGAATAAACTCCGGGCACGTCCGCCCGAGCCGAGCCGCGAGCTTGCCGCCTCTCTCGCCGACCTGGAGAGGCTCTCGGCACGACGACCGGAGTTGAAGTCGCCCGCGAGTGCGCTGGGCCGCGTGCTCTCGGCGGTGTTCTCGCTTCCGCCGGTGCTTAACGCCCCGTATCCGGCGAAATCACAGGACGCGGAATTCCTGAACACCCTCTGGGGCATGGATGAACCGGTCTTCCTCACCCTCAAGCCCGAATTCTCCGAGGAGGATCTGCGACTTCGGGCGAGGCGAATCCTCAAGGTCCTCGAGCCGGAAAATCCCTCGGCGAAGCCGCTCTCCCGAGCCCAGATCGACTGGAAGGCGTGGGCCGGTTCGACCCTCCTGGGAGACCCGGGCGGGTTCGAGCACCACATCCTCTCGCAGGACCTCGACGCTAACCTCGCCCGGTCAATCTTGCGCCTCACGCTGCTCCCCGTGCTTTCCGCCTGCACGACCGCTCTGGACGCTCTGCGGCCTTCCGCCGTCCGAGGCTCGGAAAACTGCCCTTGTTGCGGGCAGCCTCCCCTGTTCGCGGAATCGAGGGGATTGGAAGGGAACCGCTTCCTCAGGTGCGGGCTCTGCGCGGCGGAGTGGCCCGCTCCCCGACTGGGCTGCATGCGTTGTGGAGAGACCTCGACCCGCGCCCTGAACACCCTCTCCGTCGAAGGTGACGAGGCAGGAGCACGACTCGTTCGGTGCGAAACCTGCGGATTCGGCCTCAAGGTCCTCCCGACCTTTGCTCGCCTCTCGGCGCCGGGGCTGCTGGTCTCGGAGCTGGCAACCGTTCATCTCGACTTCCTCTGAGCGGATGGCCTTTTCGTCCGAGGGGAAGACTCTGATCGGGCGTTTCCCTACAATAGGAGGCTTGCCCCTTCCCGAGCTGATCGAAGGATGCCTCTCGTGCCCATCGCCGACGTGATTCCGCCCCTGGTTTCGACGACCCGCCCCGAATTGCTCGCCCCGGCGGGGGACCGGACCTGCCTGATAGCGGCGATCGAGAACGGCGCCGACGCCGTGTACTTCGGCCTCCAGGGGCACAATGCGCGCGCCCGGGCGACGAACTTCGACCTCGACACCCTGCCCGAGACCATGGCGATCCTGCACGGTCGGGGCGTGCGGGGCTACGTCACCCTCAACACGCTCATCTTTCCGTCGGAACTAGCAGGGGCCGAGGCGCTGGTCCGTCGCGTGGCCGAGGCGGGTGTCGATGCGGTGATCGTGCAGGATGTGGGACTCGCCCGACTGATCCGCGCGGTCACGCCCGACCTGGAAGTTCATGGCTCGACGCAGATGTCCATCACCAGCGTCGAGGGCGTGCGACTGGCCCAGGAACTCGGCTGCTCGCGCGTGATCCTCGCCCGCGAGCTCTCCGTCCGCGAGATCGCGAAAATTCGGGAGGCCTCGCCCCTGCCGGTCGAGGTCTTCGTCCACGGCGCCCTTTGCGTGGCCTACTCGGGGCAATGCCTCACGAGCGAGGCCCTGGGAGGCCGGTCCGCAAACCGCGGGGAGTGCGCCCAGGCCTGCCGGATGCCGTACACGGTCGTCTGCGACGGCGAACCTGTGGACCTCAAGGATATCCAGTACCTGCTCAGCCCCCAGGATCTCGCGGCCTTCGACCTGGTTCCGAGGCTCGTCGAAATCGGCGTATCCAGCCTCAAGATCGAGGGGCGTTTGAAGACCCCCGAGTACGTGGCCAGCATCACACGGAACTATCGCAGGGCGATCGACGCCACCCTGGCGGGCCAGCCCGTCGCGTTCTCTCGCGACGAGGTGCAGGAGATGGAGATGACCTTCTCTCGAGGCTTCAGCCACGGCTTCCTCGACGGCAACAATCACAAGATCCTGGTGAGGGGCGACCACGCGAAAAAGCGCGGGATCTTCCTCGGGACCGTCCTGGGCGTCCACGCCAATCGGGTCCGGCTCAACCTCGCCGCGCCCATCAAGCCGGGCGACGGCGTGGTCTTCGACGGGTCGGAATCGGAGCGCATTGAAGAGCAGGGGGGACGTGTTTATGAGGCCATTCGCGTGGCTCGCGGTCGCACCCAGGGGAACACCTCGGAGGCGATTTCTGCAGGGCTCGCCGATCTCGGCTTCGGGCATCGCGACCTCGACCTCGCCAGGATCCGGGTCGGCCAGAGGGTGTGGAAGACCGACGATCCCGAGCTCTCCCGCCGAGTGCGCTCAACCTACGAGGGACCGGCGCACCGCCTGATGGACCTCGATCTCGAAGTCCTCGCGATCGCCGGCCAGCCCCTTGGGATCAAGGCAACGACTGCCACCGGAATCAGCGCAAGCGTCACTGACGGTGAAGCACTGTCTGCGGCGCAAACACTTCCCGCCACGCCCGAGATGATCCGCGAGCAGATGGGGCGTCTTGGCGGGATGATCTACCGGCTACGCCACCTTGAGGCTCGCATCGAAGGCCAGCCCCTCGTCCCCAAGAGCCTCTTGAATCGGCTTCGCCGGGAGCTCATCTCCGAGATCGATGCCCAGGTTGCTCAGCCCGCCACGCGTTCGATCGCGATGGACCCCGTCCTGCCGGCCATGCGAACCGCCCTGGCCTCGACGTTGGATCCCGGTTCGGATCGGGATGCTCCGCACGTCCAGCTTTCGGCCCTCTGCCGGACCTTCGATCAGGCGAGGGCCGCGCTCTCGTGCGGGGGCTCCACCGTTTATCTGGACTTCCAGGATATCAAGACCTACAAGGACGCGATCGAACGACTTCGTCCCATGATTCCGCCTTCGGGCTCCTCCCTCCTGATCGCCACCCCGCGAATCCAGAAGCCGGGAGAGGCGCCGATCTTCCGGTTCCTCTCCCGCGTGGGGGCCGACGGGTTGCTCGTGAGGAATGCCGGGGGGATCGAGTACTGCGCCAAATGGGGGATCCCGTTCGTCGCGGATTTCTCCCTGAACGCGGCCAACGAGCTGAGCGTCGAGTGGCTCAAGGCCAAGGGGGCGAGCCGCGTGACGGCCTCCTACGACCTCAGCTTCGACCAGCTCGACGACCTGATCTCGGCCGTCCCCGCCTTATGGCTCGAGGTCGTCGTCCACCAGCACATGCCCATGTTCCACATGGAGCATTGCGTGTTCTGCGCATTCCTCTCGCCCGGGACCGACAAGACGAATTGCGGGCGACCGTGCGACGATCACGAGGTCCAGCTCCGCGACCGGGTCGGGATGGATCACCCCCTGAAGGCCGATGTAGGTTGCCGGAACACGCTCTTCAACGCCGTGCCGCAGACCACGGCCGAGTACCTACCTCGCCTGATCTCGCGAGGCGTGAGGCACCTCCGGGTCGAGTTCCTCGACGACTCGCCGGCCTCCGTGACGAGAACGCTGGGGCTCTACATGGACGTTGTCGCCGGGAACCGGGATCCGAAACATCTCTGGCGAGAACTCCGCGCCACCAATCAATACGGGGTCACTCGCGGACAGCTCGCCGTGATCCAGTAAAGCCGAGGCGACGTTCGAGTGCGAGGACTCACGGCTGAAGGGAAGCCGGAGCTTACTGCGTTAGCCACTTGGGGATCGTCGCCGGCAGCCACCGTCTGGGGCACTGGCCGTCTGGAGAGGGATCCTCCTATCGGTCCGTTTCGACTAGGATTTGCTCGTCCGCCCGCCATGAGGACTGGTTGCGGGCCAAACCCACACTCGTGATCAATCTCGACACGGTGGGGGTCGGCGATCGGGTCTATCTGGCGGGGGAGGCCAGCTCGATGCGACTGGCCGCCGAGACCGCCGACGACCTGGGCATGGCCTGGTCAAGGCTCCGTATCCTCGGGGCGGGGATGGACCATGAGCCCTTCGCCGCGCGTGGGCTCGCGGCGGTGAGTCTCCTGGGCGACGTGGTCGGATCGTCGCTCGTCCTGCACTTCCCCCGCGATGTCTTGGGCCTCGTTGATGCCGACGCGATCGTCCGCTCTGGTCGCCTGGCCTCCCACCTGGCGTGGGCGTGGGCGGAGCAATCGGCCTCGCGCCTTTCGTTATCTCCTGGGACTCTCCCGAAGTCGGCGAGTTCTCGGAAGAAAGCCCGGAGAGACGAATGGGCCACGTCGGAGTGCGGGGGACTTCAGGAAGCGATCCCGAACGAGAGAGCGTCTCTCGTTCCGACCGGCGCCGAGGTTTCTGCCTGATGGACCCGGCTCACCATGCGGCGGAACTTGCCCGTGGCCGCGTCGGGGTCCAAGCGTTGCACGACCTCAAAGTCGATGCGAACGTCCAGGAAACCATGAAGGGCCATCTCGCGGTCG
>JANOBY010000258.1:0-2531 GCA_031411935.1 Planctomycetales bacterium
GCCCGGAGCGTTCGAAGTAGAGCGAAGCGATCTGCCTCTTCAACTCGCGTACGGACCAGTTGCCCCGGATGCACTCGGCCTCGTAGAAGGACCGTTTGGTTGCGTCGCCGATCGCCAGCAGCTCGACGATGTGCGTGAACGACAGGGCGGAGATCAACGCCTTCCCGTCCGGGCCGGATTCGGGAGTCGCCGACTCCCGAATCATGGCGGTCGGCCCGTCTGACTGGGAGATCACGTGCTTCGCCAATTCGGGAGACAGCGACTCCCGGATCTGAGGATACGTCTCGTAGAACTTCCGGTAGCGTCGAAGTTCTCGCTCCTCGGCGCGGCTGACGCCGGCCGCGGCCAGGCGGGCCGATAGATTCGCGAGGAGTTTTTCGCCGTACTGCGCGCGATCTGCGCCTCGCATCTCGTACTCGGCGATGTAGAGGCCGATGAGCCAGTTGCGGAGTGTGAGGCTGATGTTGACGGCACGCCCGGCCTGAATGCCGAGATCGTGGTCGACGTCGCTGATCGACAGGACGAGACGCTCGAACGTCAAGCCGGCGGCTTTAGGCGTGGCGGTCTTCCTGGCCTTGCTCATATCCCGTTCCCCACTTCCGGGATGCGGGAGGCGTGCCGCCGAAGACGCGGGGGCTGCGGGTCGGGGCTACGACTCGTCATCGCCATTCGTGAAGTTTACCGCAGGTGCCGTCCCCGATCCAATCGAGGACTCCCTCCCCCGCCCCGCTCGGGTTCACGTCGGAAGGCAACCGGTCTTGATCTTCCGCCATCAAGAACCAAAATAGGTCGCTGGTGCTTCCCGCCAGATGCCTTTCTCGGGCCCCATGAAGGCCCGCACGCCATCACCCGCACCGCCTGCGTCAATCAGGATCCGCGCTGCCGTCAGCTGTGTGACGCCTGCACTCGGATGTGAACTCTGGCCGTGCGACTCAGGCTGTCCTCTCGGATGTGGTAGATCCCGCTCTTCGTCGGCAGGTACAGGAAGTCGGCACCGGCCATGGCGAACCGCTTTCCGTAGTCCCCGTCCTCCTCGTAGCGGAGGGACTTGTCGAACCCGCCGACCTGGGTCCGGAGGTCGCGGCGGTGGGCCCTACCGCACAACGTCAGGATGCTGCGATCCAGATAGTCGGGGTGGTATTCGTCGTCGCAGTCGAGTTGGGCGACAAGGGGCCGGCCGCATGTCCGCGTTCCGCAGCACCGCGGGGCCGCGGTTGGTCACATCCCGATGACTCCGGATGCGGGCGTGAAGGCCGACTGGCAGTTCAATCAGGCATCGTTCATCGGGTTCGCGATGACGAACGCCAGGGCGAGTTCCGAGCAGAATAATGGTAACCGATCCGGCGACGGCGTGGACGGTGGCGGTCCGGGAAGCGGTGGTGTGGGGGTCATCAACGCAGGCGATGCCCTTGAACTTGCCGAGGTCGAGGCCGATGATGAGTTTCCTCCGCGTGGCTCCGTCGGATGGATGTCAAGGAGATGCCCCACCTCTAAGAGACCCGCCTTGAGGTGGCCAAACGGCTTACAGCGATGCGTTAGGACACCATTCCCACGATTGTCCGACCGCGTGGGGACATTTGCGGACGGGAGGTGTCCGGTCGCGGCCCGGGGGTTGGTCCACTCGTGCGTATCCTGATCGTCGACGATGAGAAGAACATCCGCCACACGCTCCGTGCGACCCTGGAAGCGGTCGGCCACTCGGTCGAGGAGGCATCCTCGGGGGCGAGCGCCCTGGCGGCGGCGGAGCGGCATGGCTTCGAAGTCGCCCTCGTCGACCTCCGTCTGGGTCAAGAGTCGGGCCTCGACCTGGTCGAACCCTTGCTGGCCCTCTTGCCGAAACTGGCTCTGGTCATCATCACGGCGCATGCCAGCATCGACACCGCCGTCGATGCGATTCGACGAGGTGCATTCGACTACTTGCCCAAGCCGTTCACGCCCGCACAGGTTCGCGCCGTGGTGGGGCGTGTGGAGGAAGTCCGTCGGCTCAGGGATCGCGTCGATGTGCTCGAGGATCAGGTCCGTGCCGAGGTCCCCGAGGCCGAATTCCGGGGCAGCGACCCCGGGATGCGACAGGTCCTCGACCTGGCGAAGAAGATCGCGACGTCCGAGGCCCCGACCCTCATCCGCGGCGAGAACGGGACCGGAAAGGGGGTGCTTTCCAGGGCGATCCACGCCTGGAGTCGGCGATCGGACGGGCCTTTCGTGACCGTGAGCTGCCCCAGCCTCAGCGCCGAACTGCTGGAGAGCGACCTGTTCGGCCACGCGCGTGGGGCGTTCACGGGGGCCGTCCGCGAAGTCGCCGGGAAGGTGGCGGCCGCCGAGGGGGGCACCCTGTTCCTGGACGAGATCGGCGAACTGCCCGCCCCGCTTCAGCCGAAACTGCTCCGCTTCCTCCAGGAGCGGAGATACGAACGGGTGGGCGAGACCCGGACCCGCATGGCCGACGTCCGGCTCATCGCGGCGACCAATCGCAACCTGGAGGAAGCGGTCGCCTCCGGGATTTTTCGCGAGGATCTCCTCTATCGCCTCAA
>JANOBY010000259.1:0-4319 GCA_031411935.1 Planctomycetales bacterium
GGCCAGGTGATCTACTTCGGCATCAAGTACCGTCAAGGATCAAAGGCCGATCGCTCGGGGCGCAAGTCCACGAGCCACAAGCTGGAGACCTTCTGGATCGGTGGCACGTTCGTGCTCTGCGTAGTCATGTACGTGTTCTCCACGGCCGTGTACTTCCAGCTCTACAACCCGCCGGCCAACGCCGCTCAGGTGTACGTGGTGGGCAAGCAGTGGATGTGGTACCTGCAACACCCCGAGGGGCACCGCGAGACCAACGAGCTCCACGTGCCCGTGGGTCGCCCCGTGAAGCTGAAGATGACCTCGCAGGACGTGATCCACAGCTTCTACGTCCCCGCCTTCCGCGTGAAGCAGGACGTGTTGCCCGGGCGCTACACCTCGCTCTGGTTCCGCCCCACCAAGGTGGGCAAGTACCACCTGTTCTGCACCGAATATTGCGGCGCCGAGCACTCGCTCATGGGCGGATCGATCTACGTGATGGAGCCCGCCGACTACGAGGACTGGCTCTCGGGCAAACGTGCCCAGGGCGCCGGGGGCACGATGGCCTCGGCCGGTGAGCAGCTCTACCAGCAGCACCACTGCGCCGGATGCCACGGAGAGCAGGGCCAGGGGGGCCGCGGGCCGAGCCTGGTGGGCCTCCTGAACAAGGACGTGCCGGTCACCCAGAAGGGCAGCACCGCCGTGTCTACCGTGAAGGCCGACGAGAACTACATCCGCCAGTCGATCCTCGAGCCGCAGACACAGATCGTGGCCGGGTACGACCCGATCATGCCCAGCTACAAAGACCGCATGGGCGAGGACGACCTCTTGCAGATCATTGCCTACATCAAGACGCTTTCGAAGGGCAAGGAGGTGAAGCCATGAGCGGCACCCTGATCGAGCCTCGCCTCGACCCGAGGCCGGATCCCGTGCCCGGGCCCAAGGCCGACGCCGAGAACTACATCGCCGTCGAGCACTCGGTGAAGTCGTGGTTGCTGACCACCGACCACAAGCGCATCGGCATCCTCTACATGCTGTCGATCACGCTGTTCTTCTTCATCGGCGGGGTCATGGCGACCATCATCCGCATGGAGCTGATGACCCCGCGCGGCGACCTCCTGCGGTCGGGCGATGAATACAATCGCATGTTCACGCAGCACGGGATCATCATGATCTTCTTCTTCCTCATCCCGTCGATCCCGGCGGTCCTGGGGAACTTCCTGATCCCCCTGCAAATCGGCGCACGCGACCTGGCGTTCCCCAAGCTCAACCTCCTGAGCTGGTACATCTTCATGGTCGGCGGGATGTTCACCCTCGGCGTGATGCTCACCGGGGGCGTGGACACCGGCTGGACGTTCTACACGCCGTTCAGCAGCATGTTCTCCAACACGCACGTGATCGCCACGGCGCTCGGGGTGTTCATCGTCGGGTTCTCGTCGATCCTCACCGGCCTGAACTTCATCGTGACGATCCACACCATGCGCGCCCCCGGCATGACGTGGGGCCGCCTCCCTCTGTTCTGCTGGGCCCACTACGCCACGAGCCTCGTGCAGGTCCTGGGCACGCCCGTGCTGGCGGTGACGATCGTCCTGCTGGGCCTGGAACGCATCCTGCGCATCGGCATCTTCGACCCCAAGCTGGGCGGAGACCCGATCCTGTTCCAGCACATGTTCTGGTTCTACTCGCACCCGGCCGTGTACATCATGGTCTTGCCGAGCTTCGGCGTGCTGAACGAGATCATCCCGTGCTTCTCGCGACGGCCCGTGTTCGGCTACAAGTTCATGGCGGGCGCGATCCTGGCCATCTCGATGCTGGGGTTCCTCGTGTGGGGCCACCACATGTTCGTGAGCGGCCAGTCGATGTACTCGGGCATGATCTTCGCCATCCTGAGCTTGCTGGTGGGCATCCCGTCGGGCATCAAGGTGTTCAACTGGACGGCCACCATGTACAAGGGGCAGGTCATCGGGAAGACCCCCATGCTGTACGCCCTGGGGTTCGTGGGGCTGTTCACGATCGGCGGGCTCACGGGGCTCATGCTCGCGTCGCTGGCGATCGATGTCCACGTGCACGACACCTACTTCGTGGTGGCGCACTTCCACTACATCATGGTGGGCGGGGCGACCATGGCGTACCTGGGCGGGCTCCACTTCTGGTGGCCCAAGATCAGCGGCCGGATGTACCCCGAGTTCTGGGGCAAGATCGCCGCGATGATCATCTTCATCGGGTTCAACCTCACGTTCTTCCCGCAGTTCCTGCTCGGCTACCTGGGCATGCCCAGGCGCTACTACGAGTACAAGCCCGAGTTCCAGATCCTCCACGTGATGAGCACCGCCGGGGCGTCGATCCTGGCCGTGGGGTTCCTCATCCCGCTGGTGTACTTCATCCTCTCGCTATGGTACTCGCCCCGGGCCCCGAAGAACCCGTGGGGGGCCACCGGCCTGGAATGGACCGTGGCGTCGCCCCCCCCGGCGCACAACTTCGACGAGACCCCCATCGTGACCGAGCCCCCCTACAACTACGACCATGACGAGGTGGACCATGAGTGATCCCGCCGTCGCCCTGGCCGCTTCCGCCTCGTCCGTCGAGATGGGCGACGTGCCCCTGGCCCACCACTTCGATGACCCCGTCCAGCAGCACGAGAGTGCGGTGCTGGGCATGTGGGCGTTCCTGGCCACCGAGGTCATGTTCTTCGGCGGGATCATCGCCGCCTACACGGTCTATCGCGCGATCAGCCAGGACGAGTTCGCCGCCGCCAGCCAGAGGCTCAGCCCCGCCCTGGGCGGGATCAACACCCTGGTCTTGCTCGGCAGCTCGCTGGCCGTGGCCCTGGCCGTCCGCGGTTCGCAGATGCGCCAGCGGAAGACCGTGCTGATCATGCTCGGGCTCACCATGCTCCTGGGCACGGCGTTCCTGGGCATCAAGGCCTACGAGTGGTCGCTGGAGTTCGGCCACCACCTGGCGCCCGGCCCGAACTTCCACTTCGAGGCCGAGCACGGCGAGGCGTCGGCCTCGGCCTCGCACGCGAGCGGGCCGCTGGACCTGCGTCGCGTGCAGATGTTCTTCGTGTTTTACTTCTTCATGACGGGACTGCACGCGTTCCACATGATCATCGGCCTGGCGATCCTGGCGATCCTGTTCGTGCAGATCTTCCGCCGACGCCTGCCGGCCACCGGCGAGAGGCCCGTGGAGATCGTGGGCCTGTACTGGCACTTCGTCGACATCGTGTGGGTGTTCCTCTATCCGTTGCTCTATCTGATTGAAGTACGATGACCCACGAAAATCATCACGTCTCCCTGCGTGGTTACCTGATCACCTTCGGCGCGCTGGTGGGGCTCCTGGGCTTGGCGATCCTGGTGGCTTACCTCCCGCTGGGCAGATTCCACCTCACGGCCACGCTGATCGTGGCCACGATCAAGGCCGTGATCATCATGGCGATCTTCATGCACCTGCGATTCAGCAACCGCCTGACGATCGCCTTCGCCTCAGGCGCCTTCTTGTGGCTCGGGATCCTGATCACCCTGACCCTGAGCGACTACCTCTCTCGAGGATTGCTCGCGATTCCCGGGAAGTAATGCGTTTCACGCAGAGGACGCAGAGAGAACAGAATCTGAAATCTGTCCTCCCAAATCCCACCCCTCTGCGTGAAACCTCTTCAATCCATCCCCTCTTCCAGCCGGGCCACGCACTGGGCCTCGACCAGCGCGGGATGTCGCTTCCACGAGGGATGCTCGGCGAGGACCTCGGCCCTCAGGCGGCTCCTGTCGCTCTCGGGCAGGGTCTGCCACAGGGCCTTGAGCCGCTCGTTCTCGAGGCGAGCGTCCTCCGCCTTCGCCGATGAGGCGGCAAGGTCCTTCTGCTTGCGGGCCTGCTCGTCCCCCTTGTCGCTCTCGTCGCGGTCCGCCTCGTCCACGTACCGGACCAGCGCCCCCATGGTCTCGGCGTTGCGGAATCGCGCCTTCATGCGTCGCACCGAGGGGGCAAGGAGCTCGAACGCGCGGTCACTCCCGAGCCTCGCGATCAGAGACCCCGCGACCGCCAGATCCGAGCGCAGGGGGGACGTCCCGGGCTTGCCCAGGAGGCGATAGAACTCCGCCGCCATGCGTTTCGCGGAGTCGCGATCGACCGCCGCCGCCGCGGGCTTGCTCGCCTCGGCGATCGCCGGCGCGAGCCTCTTCCCGCGGTCGAGGACGAGCTTGGGCCGGCCCGTGCCCTTCATCGCGTCCCAGGCGAAGCCCGAGATCACGCCCTCCTCGGCGATCGCCTCGAGCGCGCGGGAGAACTGGCGGATCGCATGCGACCGCCTCGCCTCGGCCACCACGGGCATGGCGGCCGCCAGCCGGTCG
>JANOBY010000260.1:0-3008 GCA_031411935.1 Planctomycetales bacterium
ATCCTCGACGAGGTGCAGACCGGGCTCGGTCGGACGGGGACCTGGTTCGCCTACCAGCATTTCGGGATCGTGCCCGACATCCTGACCTGCGCCAAGGCGCTCGCCGGCGGGGTCGCCGCGGGCGTGATGCTCGCCAGCAACGAGGTTGCTGCAACGCTTCAGCCGGGGATGCATGCAAGCACGTTCGGCGGAAATCCGATCGCCTGCCGCGCCGGGATCGCCACGATCGAGACCATCGAGGAAGACGCCCTTCTGGACCGAGGAATCGGGATCGGCGAGCGATTCCGCAGCCATTTTGAGCGTTTCCGCACAGAGATGCCCGGCCTGATCAGGGACATCCGGGTTATGGGCGTCATGATCGGCCTGGAGCTGAACATCGAGGCTTCGTCGGCGGTGGCCGGCTGCCTGGATCGTCGCCTCCTGATCAACGCAACTCACGGAACGGTGATCCGACTCCTGCCCGCCCTGAACATCAGCGATGAGCAGATCGACGAGGGATGCGCGATCCTGCATGAAGTTCTCCTCTCCCTCCATTCCTCGCGAACGCCGGAGTAAGCACTCTGCCATGCCTCGACATTTTCTGGATCTGTTCGACATCTCAGCGATCGAGGCGAAGGCGCTCCTGGATCTCGCGACGAGCCTGAAGGAAGCGGGGCGAAGGGTGCCCGTGCTCGAAGGTCGCATCCTCGGCCTGATCTTCGAGAAGCCGTCGCTGAGGACCCGCGTGAGCTTCGAGGCGGCCATCGCGCAGCTGGGGGGCAACGCGGTCTTCCTGCAGGGCAAGGACGTGGGGTTGGGGGTCCGTGAGAGCGTCCCGGACTTCGCCCGCGTGATCAGCCAGTATGTCGATGTGATCGCGATCCGGACCTTCGGCCATGCCATCCTTGAAGAGCTTGCGCAGCACGCCACGATCCCCATCATCAACGCCCTCTCGGACTCGGCGCACCCCTGCCAGGCCATGGCCGACATGCTCACGATCCGCGAAGCGCTGGGCACCCTCGAGGGCGTGCGGCTCGCCTTCCTCGGCGACGGCAACAACGTGGCCATGAGCCTGGCCGTGGCCTCGGCCCTGGTCGGCGTCGACTTCGTTTTGGCCTGTCCTGAGGGATTCTCCTTCCCCGAAGCGTTCCGAACGCAGTTCCACGCGGCCTTTCCCGGTCGCGCGCTCGACGTGGATCACGACCCCCGGCGGGCCGCGCGCGACGCCGACGTGATCTACACCGACGTATGGGCCAGCATGGGGCAGGAAGACGAGGCGGAGGTCCGTCGCGAAGCCTTCGACGCCTATCGTGTCGACCTGGAGACGATGCGGCTCGCCTCCTCCCGCGCGATTTTCCTGCATTGCCTCCCCGCGCATCGCGGTGAGGAGGTGACGGCCGAGGTCCTCGACGATCCCCGCAGTCTGATTATCCCCCAGGCGGCAAATCGCCTCCACTTCCAGAAGGCCCTGCTGCGCTGGCTGCTGATCGGGTCCTAGCCGACACTGAGCTCACTGCCCGCAAGGCCCCTCCTCCTCTTTGCAAGGTTTGTCATGACTCGTCACGATGGCCGTCGTCCCGAAGATCTTCGCCCCGTGACGATCCAGAGGCATTTCTTGAGGACGTGCGCGGGCTCCGTCCTCTATACCTGTGGCGGGACCAAAGTCCTGGCCACGGCGCAAATTGCCGAGGATGTGCCGCCGTTCCTGGTTGGCAAGGGGTCGGGGTGGCTCACGGCCGAGTACGCCATGATGCCCGGAAGTACCCCTCAGCGCAAGAAGCGAGGCCCCGACGGTCGGGCCACGGAGATCCAGCGGCTGATCGGACGAAGCCTGAGGGCCGCGGTCGATTTGAAGGCGTTCGGACCGATCACCGTGTTCGTCGACGCGGACGTGATGGAGGCCGACGGAGGCACGCGCACTGCAGCGATCACCGCGGGCTATGTCGCCGTCGTCGATGCCCTCACGGCCCGGTTCGGCGAACTCGCCGCCCCGATGGTCGGCGCGCAGGTTGCGGCGATCTCCGCCGGAGTGGTGGGGGGCCACACGGTGCTGGACCTCGACTATGTTGAGGACTCGAGGGCCGACGTCGACCTGAACGTGGTTCGTCTCGGCGCCGAGGGATATGTCGAGGTCCAGGGCACCGGCGAAGGGGGCGTGTTCACCCACGAGCAGTTGACCGCGATGCTTGCCCTGGCCTCGCGCGGGATCGATCAGCTCATGGCCTGGCAGCGCGAGGCCCTGGCCCGCTGAGGAATTTCGGGTTCGGAGCGATACGTCGTCCAATTCGTCTGGGCAGATAAACTCGCTTTTGCTAAGGTTCGGACCTCAAACCGTCGGCCCACCTTGCGTCCTCCCCTCTGAGCATTGCCGGCACTCGTGGACCGCGATCGCTGAGGCGCGGGCTTGGTCCTCGCGCTCCCAAGGAGGGGAACGCCATGAAGACGCCGATCCTGACGACCGCCGTAGCCCTGATTCTCGCCGCACCGTCGGCCTCGCACGCCCAGACGCCGACGGCCAGGCCTCCGGCGAATCCGCCGCAGTTTGCCCCGCCGCCTCTCTCCACGTCGAAGGGCCTATTCGGACGATCCGCCGCGAAGGAGACCCCGGCGCCCGCTCCCAGGGCGACGACGGCCCCTCGCGATACCAACATCTTGAAGGCGGGGGAGGCGATCCCCGATCCTGTCCCGTTCGACGAGATCAAGTCCCAGAACCTCCCGCCCCTGGCCGAGCCGATCGACGCCTACCTGCTCCAGAAGGAGCACGGCCCGTTCATGGTTACGGCGTTCGTCTTTCACGGCCCCGAGGCCGCGAAGAATGCGCAGTATCTGACGATGGAGCTGAGGCGGGACTATAATCTGCCCGCCTACATCTGGCTGGCCCGCGTCCAGCCGAGCCGAAGCAACATTCGTAACGTCCCGCCGACGGCGAACCCCGAGGCCCGTCAGGGCGACATGTCCCCGCCCGAGAAGCTGCGGATCTACGATGAGGCCGCGGTTCTCGTCGGAAATTGCAAGACGATCGACGAGTC
>JANOBY010000261.1:0-9994 GCA_031411935.1 Planctomycetales bacterium
CTGATGGCCCTGGCCGTGGCCGCCCCGCTCGTCCGTGGGGCCGATGAGCCCAAGATCGAGGGCGACCTGAAGGCCCTGCAAGGCGACTGGACCTCCAAGGACGATCAGGGCGAGAGCACCTGGACGTTCAAGGGGGACAAGCTCAAGCTCAAGACCCCGAACCGCGAGTACGAGATCACGATCAAGATCGACGAGAAGGCCAAGCCCCACAAGACGATGGACTTCGCCGTGAGCGACGATTCGCCCAATTCCAAGGGGTTCAAGGCCCTGGGCATCTACAAGCTCGAAGGCGACAAGAAGGCCTCGATCTGCTTCGGCGCCGAGGGGACCAACAAGCCCGAAGCCTTCGAGACCGACTTCGGCAAGACCTTCAACTTCGACCTCACCAAGAAGTGATCGCCCCGAGGCGAAGAACACGACCGGCGCGGGCTTCGTAGTTCTTGAAAGTTGACCCCGCGGCCGCTCGTCGTCGCGGGGTCACTCGCTTTCTCCGGATCGGGGCCTTCGTCGTGGAATCGATCAGCGTCTTCGACATCTTCAAGATCGGCGTGGGGCCGTCCAGCTCGCACACGATGGGCCCGTGGCGTGCCGCCCAGGCCTTCCTGCGGACGCTCCACGATCGTGGGGTCTTCGATCGCATCGCAGGTGTGAGGGTGGACCTGTTCGGCTCCCTGGCCAAGACCGGGCGCGGCCACGGGACCGACCTGGCGCTCTTGCTGGGGCTCTCGGGCGAAGACCCGGTCACGTGCGACACGGCGCTCATCCCCGAGAAGATCGACGCCATCCATCGGTCGAGATCGATCTCCCTGGAAGCCTCGCGCACGATCCCGTTCGACCCCGAGACCGGCCTGCTCCTGCACATGCAAGCGTCCCTGCCGTTCCACCCCAACGGCATGACCTTCACGGCCATGCTCGATGATGGGGCGTCGATCGACGAGACGTATTACTCGATCGGCGGAGGGTTCATCACGCAGGAGCACGATGCCCCCCAGGGCTCGCGGGCCCTGAGCCTCCCCCGGCCCATCCATTCCTCCGACGACCTCTTGCGGCATGTCCGCCACTCGGGCCTGGCGATCCCCGAGGTCGTCCGCGAGAACGAGCGGGTGTGGCGATCGGACGACGAGATCCGCGCGGGGCTCATGCAGATCTGGGAGACCATGCGCGATTGCGTCCATCGCGGATGCCACACCGGAGGCACCCTGCCGGGCGGCCTGAACGTGGTCCGGCGCGCGGCGGCCATCAATCGCAAGCTGCTCGGCGATCGCGATTCGCCCGACGTTCTCTCGTGGATGGACGCGATCCGCAAGGAGCATCCGAGCTTCCCGGCGATCCTCAAGTGGGTCAGCGCGTTCGCCCTGGGCGTGAACGAGGAGAACGCCGCCTTCGGACGCGTGGTCACCGCGCCGACCAACGGCGCGGCGGGCGTGATCCCCGCGGTCCTGCTTCACTACGTGCTGTTCTGCGGGGGGGACGAGGCGGGGATCGAGCGGTTTCTGCTCACGGCGGGCGAGGTGGGCAGCGTGTTCAAGAAGGGGGCCACGCTCTCGGCCGCGATGGGCGGCTGCCAGGCCGAGATCGGCGTGTCGAGCGCCATGGCGGCCTCGGCCCTGTGCCAGGTCTCGGGGGGCTCGCCCGAGCAGGTCCTCATGGCCGCCGAGATCGCCATGGAGCACCACCTGGGGCTCACGTGCGACCCGGTGGGCGGGCTGGTGCAGGTCCCCTGCATCGAGCGCAATGCCATGGGGGCGATGAAGGCCATCACCGCCTGCCACCTGGCCCTGGAAGGGGACCCGGCCCACGCCAAGGTCTCGCTCGACGCCGTGATCCGGTCCATGTGGGCCACGGCCCAGGACATGAATACGAAATACAAGGAAACGTCCGAGGGTGGCCTCGCCGTACAGATCGCCGTCAACCTGCCCGAGTGCTGAGGAATCCTCCGGAGCGAACCCCCTTGACCCGGACGGCGTATGGTCCCTTAGAATTGTGAGGAATGCCGATAAGGGAGGCGTGTTCATGAGCGACGAAGCGCGAACACCGGACGCGGAACGGATCGTGGTCATCCGCCCGGCTCGTATGCCCCGAGGTATCCTGGTGCCGCTGGCCATGCTGGTCCTGGCCGGCGCCGGGTTCGCGATCCGCATGGGGGTCTCGGACTGGCGAGGGCTCTCGCAGGAGACGAGCCGGAGGTGGAACGGGCTTTTCGCCTCGCGGCCTGAGCAAGCGAAGCCCGCCCCCGTCGCGCAGGTGAAGCCGCCCTCCGAGAAGGCGAAGCCCGGCGACACGCCCGCACCCGCTCCCGCCGTGGCCGACGCCCCCAAGGATCAGCCCAAGGCCGCGCCGAAGGAGGATCTGGTGGCCGCCGCGCCGAAGGATAACGCCGCGTGGGACGACATCCGCAAGGCCGCCGAGAAGGCCCGCGAGGAGCAGCAGGAGGCCGAACGCATCAAGGAAGAGGCCGACAGGAAGATCGCCGAGACGCCGCCCCCTCCGCCCCGGCTGAATCCCCGGATGAGGGCCCTCGACCCGGCCGCCCTCGCCGTGATCCGCGAGCGACAGAGGGAGATGATGCGGCAGATGGAAGAGATGATGGGCCGTCAGGAAAACGATTTCGGCAAGATGGTCCGCCAGCAGATGGAGGCCCAGAGGCGGTTCATGGAGGATTTCGCCCGGAATCGACCGGGCCTCGGCCAGGCCCCCGGCGCCGAGGAGTGGCCCCCTCGCTTCCGCATCCCTCCCGGCTTCGAGGGGTTCGACCGTCCGCTTCCGGGCATGGATCGCATGAATGCCCCTCTGCCCGGACAGCCCCGCGTTCGGGAGCGGTCGGGCGAGGAGATTCGCAACGGCGTGAAGACGCGATGGAAATCGCGAGTGATCGTGCTCGGCCCCGAGGGCTTCGGCGGCGGTCGTTGACCCAGGATCTCCGCTCATGATCCGGTTCCATTGTGCGAGCGTCGTCCTGCTCGCGATCGTGCTCGGCCCTCTGTCAGCAAGGGCCGACGGGCCTTTCGACCGCTACGAGGTGGGCCGGCGGCTTCGCGAATTTGAGGCCGCCTGGGACCTCCGCGACCGCGACATGACCGCCCGATCGACCGTGAGCGGGCTCTTGCAACGCGCGGTCAAGGGGTTCTTCGCCGGGCGGATGCCCGACGCGGGCAAGAACGTGACCGAGGCCCTCCTGTCGCTCGATACGGGCCCGGACCCTCCTCCGCCCGGGGCGAGCCGCTGGGCGGAGTCCCTGTTCGTGAAGCCCGAATCCCGCCTGCTCGACCTTTCGGCGACCGAACTCCCGATCACCGTCGGCCCCTACTATCCGGGCGAGCCCCTGGGCGGCTCCCCCGCCTCGGTGCGGGTCTCGCTCGCCGGGTCGCGGGTCGAGGCCCCCATGACCGGGGACTCGTTGACCTTGACCCTGCCCCTGAAGCCCACGATCGCCGGGGATCACGTAATGCTGACCGAGATCCTGGTGGGCGGGAAGGTCGCCGCCAGGAACCGTCAGACGATCTCGCTCGTGGAGCGGAGGGACGCCCGGCTAGCGACCTTGCAAGAGACCCTCTCGAAATGGCCGTCCGATCCGAAGACCGCGACCGCCGATCGCGAATCCGCCCGCGCGGCCCTGGAACGGCTCCGGGCGCTCGCGGCCCGTCGTACGCCCGAATCCGACGTGCCGGCCGCGAGGATCCTGGCCGAGCTGGAAGAGCAGGCGCGAGCCGTCGAGGCGGGTACGCCCTTCCTCGACAAGACGCGGAGCGGTCAATTCTGGGTCGCCGTCCCTCGCAAGGCGGGCGGATCCGTGTCCACGCGTCTGTTTGTGCCCGCGGCCGCGGCGACGGGGAAGCCCCTGCCGCTGGTCGTCGCCCTCCACGGCGCGGGGGGGAGCGAGAACATGTTCTTCGAGACCTACGGCCACGGGGCGATCGTCGATCGCTGCAAGGAGAGGGGCTGGATGCTGGTCGCCCCTCGCAGCGGCTTCTTCGGATCGGCCCCCATCGATGAGCTTGTGGACGAGCTGGCGAAGATCTATCCGATCGACCCGAAACGCGTGATGCTGGTCGGCCACTCGATGGGGGCCGCGCAAGCAATCGGGGCCGCGCAGACCGCTCCCAGAAAGTATGCGGCCGTGGCCGCGCTGGGCGGTGGAGGCTCGGTGCGAGCGGTGCCCGGCCTGGCGGCCGTCCCCTTCTTCGTGGGCGTGGGGACGGACGACTTCGCGAGGGACGGGGCGCGCCGGCTGGCCGAATCGCTGCGAAGGGCGAAGGTCGCCAATGTGCAATTCCGCGAGTACGAGCACGTCGAGCATCTGGCGATCGTGCAGATCTCGCTCGGCGACGTGTTCCGGTTCTTCGATCATCCCTGAACCGTCAACCACGAATGCACGTGCGGACGGGCATGGTAGTGCCAGGCGAATCCGGGGCTTTCCAACCTCCAGGTCGCCCTGTCGCCGAAGTAGGTGAGGGTCACGTCCTCGCCCTCGAATCCGGGGATCCCTCCTCCCCGGAAGGGCCCCAAGAGTTCACGCACGAGGTCCTGAACCTCCTGCTTCCGGGCCCCGTCCCGAGCTTTCAGCGCGAAGCCCTGTTTGCCCGCGACGTCGGGCCGGAAAGCCGGATCGAGCGACCGGAAAATCGCCTCAGCCCTTCGCCCCGGGCCTCGCCATGCGTTCGCGTCCCCCTCGGCGGAATGACCGAGGAAGATCGGCCCGCGACCTGCCAGACCCGTGACGGCATCGGCGCGGATCGTCACGTGGCGGCCGGTGAGGACCCATTGAGCGGGGCCCTTGCCGGGCTCGCCAAAAATCGCCACGTGGTACTTCGCGAACCCTCCGCCATCCTCGCCCATCGCGCGATCCAACTTGATGAGGCCCTCGGGGCTGCAAAGCCCTTCGAGGATCTCGCGGCAAAGGCTCTGCTGGGGCCGGGTCAGATCGGCGATCCGCGGCTCGACCACTCGCCAGTTGTTGAAGGACACCGAACGCAGGGGATGCTCGAAGGGGAAGACCAGGCGGCCGGCCTGTTCGGCGGTGAGGCTCTGGAAGAGCCGCAAGACGGCGCCCTCGGCAACGGGGGGCCCGAGCAGCGTCGAGGCACCCGCCAGCTTGAGGAACTCTCGCCGCAGAAGACGCGTGAAGGGGGTCATCGGGCCCACGCTCGTTGAGGACAATCCGGAGCCGTCATTATGATCTCGCATGGCGGTTGCTGTCTGCCCGTCTCCGCGTGAAACCCTTGATCCCGCCTCCCCCCCAGCGTACCTTGCTCGGGTGATGTTTGAAGGACTCGCCGCCGAGGAATGCATGCCCTCCTACACGTTGACCGACAGCGCGAACAACCGGTGGGAGGAGTCGTTCCAGCTCACCCCGAACGACGCGGGCCTGGCCCTCTCGCCGGCCTGGTCCGTCACGAAGTCGAGGCTGCATGGAGGGCGTCGTGACGGGGTGGACCTGATCCACGTGGACAACGGCGTGCTCGCCTTCGACGTGATCCCGACCCGCGGCATGAACCTCTGGAAGGCAAGGCTCGGCTCGCTCGCCCTGGGCTGGAACTCGCCGGTGAAGGACGGGCCGGTGAACCCTGCCTTCGTCGACGCCAACGCCTGGGGCGGCCTCGGCTGGCTCGACGGCTTCGACGAGCTGCTCGCGCGATGCGGACTGGACTCCTTCGGCCCCCCGTACGAGGAGGCCGGGCGGACCTACACGCTCCACGGCCGGATCTCGAACATCCCCGCGCACTTCGTCGCCCTGCACGCGGAGGAGGGCAAGATCACCGTCGAGGGGCATGTGCACGAGACCCGCATGTTCCAGACGAGCCTGCGCATGGTCACGAAAATCACCACCGCGCCAGGATCGACGACACTCACCGTTCGCGACGAGTTCACCAACCTGCGCGACGTGCCCAGCGACTTGCAGGTGCTCTATCACTGGAACTTCGGCGAGCCCCTGATGGAGGAAGGCTCGCAATTCGTGGCGCCGGTGAAGACCCTGGTGCCTCGCGACCGCGCGGCGACCGAGGGCCTGTCCGGCTTCGACGTGTACGGAGGCCCCGTGCCCGGTTCGGCCGAGCAGGTTTACCTGATGGAGCTCGCGGGCGAGGCATCCACGGGCCAGACGATCGCGCTTCTGAAGAATCGGGAGGGGACCGCGGGCGTGGCCCTGCGCTACTCGGTCAACGATCTGCCCGCGTTCAGCCTCTGGAAGGCCCAGGGCGGGCGGAACGACGGTTACGTGACGGGCCTCGAGCCCGCGACCGGCTTCCCCAACCCCAAGCCTTACGAGCGATCCCGCAAGCGTGTGGTCACGCTCGCCCCGAGCGAGACGCACGTCGCGGAGGTCACCCTGCAGGTCTGCGAGGACGCCCGCGCGGTCGAGCGGGTCGAGGCCATGGTCCGCGAGATCCAGGCGAAGACGGTGCGGGTCGTGCACCCGAAGCCGGTCGAGCCGTTCGCCTCGGAGGGCTGACGGGCGAGGCGGGTCAGCGGCTGCGGAGCAGGCGCAGGGCGTTGGCCACCACCAGCAGGCTCATGCCGGTGTCGGCCAGGATCGCCATCCAGAGGTTCGCGAGGCCGAGCACCGCCAGGATCATCACCGCCACCTTGGCCCCGACGGCCAGGACGATGTTCTGGCGGATGATGCCCAGGGTCCGCCGGCTGTGGACCACGAGCCAGGGCAGGGCGCTCAGGTCGTCGGACATGAGCACCACGTCGGCGGTCTCCAGGGCCACCCCCGACCCCACGCCCCCCATGGCCACGCTCACCCTGGCGGCGGCGAGCGCGGGGGCGTCGTTCACGCCGTCGCCCACCATGCCGGTGGGGCCCTTCGTCGCGTTCAGGATCCGGATCGCCTCGGCCTTGTCGGCGGGCAGGAGGCCCGACTCGGGCTCGGCCATGCCCAGCGTCCTCGCCATCGCGGAGGCGGTGAGGGCGTTGTCGCCGGTGAGCATGACCGGCTCGACGTTCAGCCGCTTGAGCTGATCGAGCACGCCGGCCGCTTCGCCCCGGGGCTGATCGGCCAGGCGGATCCAGCCCAGGGGGTCGGCGCTTGTGGCCAGGGCCACCGACGTACCCACGATTCCCTCGGCCAGCGAGAACGAGGCGTGGAACTCGGGCGGGCAGAGGCCGGCCTCGTCGATGTAGCGATGGCTGCCGATGTGATATTCCGTCGAACCGACCCGGCCCGTGGCCCCCATGCCTGGCACGGCGCGGTAGTCGTGCGCCTCGGGCACGTCCAGGGACAGGCCCCGGGCATGCCTGGCGATCGCCCGGCCCAGGACGTGCCCGCCGCGATCTCCAAGCGCCGCGGCGATCCGCAGCAGGTCCTCGTCGTTGCTCCCCCCGGTCGAGACGACCTCGACCACGTCGGGCTCGCCGCGGGTGAGTGTGCCGGTCTTGTCGAACGCGAGCACGCGCAGACGACCGAACTCCTCGAGGAACTCGCCCCCCTTGATCAGGATCCCCCGCCTGGCCGCCGAGGCCAGCGCCGCGACGACCGCCACCGGCGTGGCGATCACCAGCGCGCACGGGCAGGCGATCACCAGCAAGACCAGCCCGTTGGCGAACCAGGTTCGCCACGACGCCCCGGGCAGGATCAGCGGCGGCACCACCATGATCAGGGCCGCCAGGGCCACGACGACCGGCGTGTAGAAGGACGCGAACCGTTCGACGCTCCGCTCGGCCGGAGCCCGGCCCTTCTGGGCCTGGCGGACCTGCTCGGCGATCCGGGCGATCACCGCGTCGCCCAGAACGCGCGACGCCTGGACCTCCAGGGCGCCCTCTCCGTTCACGGTCCCGGCGAGCACCTCGTCGCCCGGGGACTTGAGCACGGGGACCGACTCGCCGGTGATCGCCTTCTGATCCACGCTCGATCGCCCCGCGACCACCCGGCCGTCCACCGGCACGCGTTCGCCCGCCCGAATCCGGACGCGCTGACCGACCTCGATCTGGGCCGCGGCGACCACATGAACATGGCCGTCGGGCTCGATCCGCTCGGCGGTCTCGGGCGTGATCTCCAGGAGCGACCTCACGGCACGGCGGGCTCGTTCCAGGCTCAGGCCTTCGAGGGCCTCGGAAAGGCCAAAAAGGAAGGCCACCGTCGCCGCCTCGTCCCACTGCCCCAGCGCCAGCGCCCCGGCCACCGCTAGGGCCATCAGGACGTGGATGTCCAGACGGAACTTTCGGAGGCCACGCAGGGCCCGCGGCGCAAGTTCCACGGCCCCCATGGCGATCGCGATCAGATAGAAGCCTCGGGGCACCCACACCATGGCCCCGGCCCACGACGCGATCATCCCCGCGCCCAGGGACAGGCCCGAGAGGATCGTCGGCAGCCATCGGGCCAGGGTCCTGGGGGCGGGCTCGATCACGGCCAGCGCCACCTCGGCCTTCATCCCCGACTTCTCGCTCACGAGCCCGGCCAGGGTTGAGGGGGTTGTCCGGTCCGACTCGTAGTCCACGGCCACGGTCCCGGCGACCGGGTCGAACAGGAGGTCGATCACCCCCGGACGACCCTCGAGCGCCGCGCGGATGGGGGGCACCTCTCCGGGGCAATCGAGCCCGTGGACGCGAAGGGTGCAGCGCTCTTGTCCCATCCGAAAAGGCCTCCCCGAGCCGGTCTCTCGCCTCTGGACGGCCACGGCGGCCGTCCGCGAAATTATAGCCGGGCCCGCCCCATCCCACAGCGCGAACCGCCGGGCCCTTCGGTTGCGTCCCGCCCTCGGCGATCGATACAATAGTGAACCGGCCTGGATCGATCCACCACGGAAGGTTAGCGGAGGTGCGATGACCCGTCTCTATCTCGTCCGCTACGGATTGATGAACCACATCGGCCGCTTCGCCTCGGCCACGGGCGGGCCGCACGAGCGCGGCGAGCTTGTGGTCGTAGGCTCGTCGCGAGGCAGCGAGATCGGCGAGGTCCTGGCCGAGCTCCCCAACCTCGACGTCCCCGCCCCCGCCATGCGTGCGATCACGCCCGAGGATCTCGACCGGGCCCGGCGTGCACGGGGCGATCGCGCCCGGCGATTCGACCTCTGCGAGGCGATCTTCCGAGACGGACTCTGGCCGCTGGACCTGATCGACGTCGAGCCCCTGCTCGACGAGAATCGCACCGTGATCCACTACCTCGGCCCCCACGGCCTGGACGCCACGGGGCTCAGCCAGGTGGTCCGCGATCGCTGCGGGCTGGACGTGGTGCTGGAGCCCGTGGGACGCGACACTCCCGAAGAGATCGAGCCTCAGGACGACGGCGAACACGACCACGGGTGCGGATCCTGCTCCTCGGGCGGAGGGTGCGGATCCTCGGGCGGATGCGGCTCCGAGGGCGGAGGATGCAGCGGCTGCTCCGTCAAGGATCTGGTCAAGGGAAGCCGCGCAGCGTCCCCATCTGCGTAGGCGATCGGTCCCACGGGCGGGCCCCGCACCGGGGCCATTTTCCGCGGGATTTCCCGGGACCCCCGATTCCCTGATCGAATCCCCGCGTGCCCCCGATTGTGTCGGTTGTGCGAGAATTATTCTCGCTCGAAACCTGTGCAATCGGAGGCCGACCATGGTAGTGGATTCGACGGAGAATCGCAGAACATGGCTCGCTATCGCAACCCCCGCTTCGCCCCCGAGTTCCTTGAGAAGAAGCTGAGCCCGACCCTGCTGGTCCCGGTCAGCGCGGCGTACTCCACGTACGACGACCCCGAGCCCCTGCCCGAGCCCAGCCCGGGGCTCCCCCCTCTGCCTCGTCCCGAGCCCCAGACGCTCCCCATCCTGCCGGGCGTGTCGACAACGGTGTGAGGCGGTCAGAGTCTGAGCGACCGGGCGTCCCCTCACGGTTTGAGTGCCGGAATGGCCCACGGCGTCTGTCGCCTAGCATTCATCTCCTGTAAAGCATGGGTGATGGACTCGCGGGCGGGCTCAAACATAGGATCCTGTGAAAATCGAACTTCGAGAAGTCGTGCGTCGAGGCGAACCCACCCAACAACGAAGTCGGGCGCCCGGGGCGCCAGGATACGCGGAAAAAATGGCGTAC
>JANOBY010000262.1:0-4203 GCA_031411935.1 Planctomycetales bacterium
GAGTCGCTCATCAAGGAGGCCGAACTCGAGGCCAAGGAGGAAGCCCTCCGGCGCCGGGCCGCCCTCGACCGCGAGGCCGAGGAAATCCGCAAGGGCTTTCGCGACCAGGAGAAACGCCTGGAGAAACGCGACGACCTGCTCGACCAGAAGCTCGACCTGATCAACAAGAAAGAGCGCGACTTCGAGTCCGTCCAGCGCTACCTGGCCGAGCAGCAGGAGGAGGTCAAGCGGCGGGACGGTGAGCTGAAGCTCCTGCTCGTCGAGCAGAAGGAGACCCTGCACCGGGTCTCGGGGCTGAACTCCGACGAGGCCCGCGCAGCGCTCTTCTCGCGCCTGGAGGACGAGCTCAAGCACGAGGTCGGCGGCCTCATCCTCAAGCACGATCAGGTCATGAAGGAGACCGCCGCGGCCAAGTCGCGAGAGATCCTGGCCACCGCCATCCAGCGCTACGCCGCGAGCCACACCGCCGAGACCACCGTGTCGACCGTCGACATCCCGTCCGACGACATGAAGGGGCGGATCATCGGCCGCGAGGGCCGCAACATCCGCGCCTTCGAGAAGGCCACCGGCGTGGACGTGATCGTGGACGACACGCCGGGAGTGGTGATCGTCTCGGGATTCGACAACATCCGCCGCGAGATCGCCAAGATCGCCCTCGCGAAGCTCATCCTCGACGGACGAATCCACCCGACCCGCATTGAGGAGGTCGTGATCGAGACCCAGGAGGAGATGGAGGAGCACATCCGCGACCTCGGCCGCAAGGCCGCGCAGGAGGCCAACGTCCCGGGCCTGCACGACAAGCTCCTCGAATACCTCGGCCGGCTCAAGTTCCGCACGAGCTACTCGCAGAACGTGTTGCAGCACTCGATCGAGGTCGCCTATCTGACCGGGATGCTGGCCGAGGAGATCGGGTTCGACGGAGCTCTGGGCCGCCGCTGCGGGCTTCTGCACGACATCGGAAAGGCCGTGGATCACGAGATGGAGGGCGGCCACCCGCTGCTCGGCTCCGAGCTGTGCAAGAGGTTCGGCGAGCGCAAGGAGGTCATCCACGCGGCGCTCGGGCATCACGACGACCTCCGGACCGACACCCCCTACACGGTGCTCACGGCCGCCGCCGACGCGATCTCTGCCAGCCGCCCGGGGGCTCGTCGCGAGACCCTGGAGAAGTACGTCCGGCGCCTCGAAGAGCTGGAAGGCCTCGTCCACGGATTCCCAGGCGTGGAGCAGGCTTACGCCGTCCAGGCCGGCAGGGAAGTGCGTGTGATCGTGGACAGCCACCAGCTCGACGACGCCTCGGCCGCCAAACTCTGCCGCGACATCGCCCAGGCCATCCAGGAGCAGCTCACTTACCCCGGAGAGGTCAAGGTGACGGTGCTCCGCGAGACCCGCAACGTCGAGTTCGCCCGCTGATCGGCAGCAAAGCTTCGACTTCGATCTCGAAACGCTCCCCTGATCGTCGGGCGACCGGGAAGGACGGTAAGGTGGGCTCCCTGAACATCCTCTTCATCGGCGACGTGGTGGGCGCCCCCGGCCGCAAGATCGTGGCCCAGGTCCTCCCGCGGATCATCCCCCGGTGGAACCTGGGACTGGTGGTCTGCAACGCCGAGAACGCCGCGGGAGGGTCGGGCCTGACGATCGCCTGCCATGAGGAGCTCGTGGACGCCGGCGTGGACGTGTTCACCCTGGGCGACCATGTGTACCGCAAGGACGAGGTCTTCACGCTGTTCGACCGCGACGACCGCCTCTGCCGGCCCGCCAACTTCCCCGAGGACTCGCCGGGCGCGGAGGCAGCAATCGTCGAGGCCCGCGATGGAACCCGCGTGGCGGTGTTCACGCTTTTGGGCCGGACCTACATGAGGCCCGTGGACGACCCCTTCCGCGCCGCCGATCGCGTGATCGAGCGCATCGGGGCGGACGTGAAGGTGATCTTCGTGGACATCCACGCCGAGGCCACCAGCGACAAGCAGCTCCTTGGCCGCTATCTCGACGGTCGCGTGACGGCCGTCCTGGGCACGCATACGCACGTCCCCACGGCCGACGACCAGATCCTCCCGCGGGGCACCGCGTACCAGACCGACGTGGGCATGACCGGCCCCTATGACTCGATCCTCGGGCGGCGATACGACCGCGTGCTGGCCTCGACCCTGAGCTTCGTGCCCAATCACTTCGACGTGGCCACCGGCGACCCGCGGCTCTGCGGAGCCGTGGTGGAGGTCGATCCCCAGACCGGTCACGCCACCGCCATCCGCCGCGTCCAAATCAACGCCGAGGACGCTCGCAAGATCATGACCGACGGCGGGGCATGAACGGTTCAGCCCGCCCACGGCTTTTTTTGCGGCCAGGTGACGCTGATTCGTCGCTGATTTCCGTCATGGGGTCGTGGACCTATGGACTCGACCTGCGCATCAAGTTTCCGATTCCGACTCGTCAAGGATCACCCTGGCGTTTATGGATCCGGGAGACTCGGCACGCATCGGTGGGCTAGGTCCCGGCCGGACACCCGAATGGCGGCGGTGGCCTCGGCCAATCCGTGCTGGGTGACGCCGGGATTGCCGCCGCCTGGCTGGTCGTCTTTCGCCCGATCGTTGAGAGGGCGGGCGAAGGCGGCCGGCTTTGCCCGGAATCCAGGTCCCGAGAGAAATCGCTGGAAATCGACAACGATGCGCCGGCCAAGTTGGGCCCGCGAGGCAGGAGGTCTGCGGTGAGCCCCACCCAACCGAGAGGCTTCTGATCGCGGGCCCAACCTGGCCGGCGATCTCAGTGAACTTCCAGGAAGTCCCGGACGAGAGACTTTTCCCTCGAACTCCCTCAGCGATGCCACGTAGCGCCGCCAGACCGAGGGACAGCGGCTCTATCGCGATCGCAGCCGGGGCTGACGTTCGCTCCTGGGACAAGGCAATCACTTCGCTTTCGGGCTCCGCTCATGGACCTGATACAGGTAGGGCGCGATGTACGGGGGCTTCAGGCCGGTTACTTCTTGCCCGCCGAGCGAGATCATTCCCGAGAGCACACACGATCGATAGAGGAACGACGAGGTGGTCGTCTGAGGATTGCCGACCGCCTCCCAGCGAAGGTTCAAGGCGAGCGGGCGGGTCAGGTCACCGCCGGGGCCTGGCACCTCGATGTTCAAGCTTGCCCACGACAGCCCCGGCCTGTTCGAGGGGGAGATGTGAAGCTGATCTGCGTGGAGCTCAACCACCAGGTCGTCCGAGTCCAGCAGGCCGGTCACGGGGTCGTAAACGTAGTAGGAGATGGCCAGCGAGCTTACTTCGCGGGAGGAACCCCAGGGCCGCCTTCCTTCGATAGAGAACCAGGCATTCTCCCCCGAGAGCTCGGCCACAGCACCCTTGGCCTGGATCACATCGCCCGCGGCCTTCGCCTCGGTCACCGCCCAGAGGACGCCTGGGGAGGCGACCATGGATAGGACCACCGCCAGCATAGCTCGACGCGTCATCATGGCAATCCTCTTGCACCGTGGTGGAGAGAGATCAGGCCGCCTCGATCCCCTCACGCTTTCGGGGAGATTGAGTCAGCCGGGCGAAACGTTTGCAAGTATCGCGCCATGTGTAGACGATTGCCCTTGGGCAGGGATCGAGGCGGGATCCTCCCGGCGATGTCGCCGCCGTTCGTTCGCGGGGCCGGGCAGCGATTCAGTAAGAGTTTGCGTTGATCATCTCGCCGTCCTGACGGTTGATCAGGTTGCGCAGGGTGCCGGCCGCCATACTGGTCTTCAGGAACCTCACGGAGCCATCGGCGAACGCAAAGTCAGCTCCTCCGGCGTGGTGGCTGGAGAACCCGCCATTGGGGTCGGAGGAAGCCTTGGCGCCCGCGATCAACCCGCCGTTGATCAGCCAACCCCCGTTGCGCAGCGTCGCCCGCGTGCCGGACGCCCAGCCGAAGGTGTTCAGGTCGACCTTGGCCTCGCCAAAGAGGATCGTGTTGGAGGCCCCATCCTCAATGTCTTCGGTCCGCACGTGGCTGTTGAGGAAGAGGAGGCCGTTGTTCGTCACATCAATGGGAGCCTCGGTGTCATGGTGCGAGCCCATGTAGCTGGTCACGGCCACGCTGTTGATGAGCTCTTTACATTCTTGATATGCGTAACTGCAATATTTGGTTGGAACAGTAACTAGATGGTAAGTCATCCCAGCTGTGCTTTCGGGTGGCCTCTTTTGTGTCTTTAACTCCATAGTAAATGTAAGCATT
>JANOBY010000263.1:0-2114 GCA_031411935.1 Planctomycetales bacterium
CTTGGCGCCTGGACGACCGAGGACGCTGGGTGCCCCAGGTGGCTTGTCCACCAGTGGGGTCGGCCCGGCCCGGAGCACAGGTGGGCAAGCCACCAGTGGCACCCGGATTCTCATGCTGGCCCCGGATCAAGGTCGCCCCTAGCGGGGGGCGAGCCGGTGGATCATGCCGTCGAAGGCGAGGATGTAGAGCTCGCCCTCGGCGTCCTCGCCGAATCCGGCGATGTTCAGCGGGCGGGACTTGGTGATGTCCACGATCTCGCCGCTGATGGTGGCCTTGCCGTCCTTCTCGCGGAGGCCCCAGATGCGTCCGCTCTGGTAGTCTCCGTACACGTACACGCCTTCGAGCTCGGGCTGGGCCTTGCCTCGGTAGAGGTATCCGCCGGTGATGCTCTGGCCGAAGTCGCTACGCTTGGGGTCGTCCTTCTGCGTGTGGGGGTACTCGGCGATGGGGGCGGAGAACTCCGAGGCGTTCACGCGCTTCTTCTGCCTGCGGGGGAACGGGTGGAACCCCTCGCGGACGCTCCATCCGTAGTTCCCGCCGTTCTTGACGATGTGGACGATCTCGAACTTGTTCTGGCCCACGTCGCCGGCCCAGAGGGTGCCGTCCTTGCGGTCGAAGGTGAACTTCCACACGTTGCGCAGGCCGATGCAGAAGACCTCGGGGGCCCAGTCGCCGTACCTGGAGGAGTCGCGTACGGAGGGGTTGTCCTTGGGGATGCCATAGGCCTTGTCGCCCTCGGTCCTGTCCACGTCGATGCGGAGGATCGAGCCGAACCAGTCGCTACCGTCCTGGCCCGAGACCAGGGGGTCGTCGGCGGCTCCGCTGTCGCCCAGGGAGATGTAGAGGAAGCCGTCGGGCCCGAACTCGATGCACCCGCCGTTGTGGTTCTCGAACGGGTCCTTGGCCGACTCCCAGATCCGCGTCTCGCTCTCGGGGTCGGCCTTGCGGGGGTCGTCCTTGGAGCGGGTGAAGCGGGACACGACCGACCGGCGGTTCACGCCCTGGTCCGAGTCGTTGGCCGAGTAGTACACGAAGAACTGGCCGTTCTCCTTGTACTTGGGGTGGAAGGCCAGGCCCAGCAGGCCTTCCTCGTTGCCCTTGTTCATCTTGTCGGGCAGCTGGAGGAACAGGCTCTTGGCCTTCTCGTCGGCGGCCTTGTCGTTGGGGAACGAGAAGATCTTGCCCTGGTGCTGCTCGACCACGAAGAGCAGGTTCGAGCCGTCGTTGGGGTAGGCCATCGCCACGGGGCGATCGAACTTGAGGTTCGGGAAGGCGACCTCGGTCTTGAGCCTGGGCAGGGCCTCATCGGCGGCGGAGGCCGCCCCCAGGGGGGCCATCGCCAGGGCGATCACCAGCGGAGCAATGCGGGACGTCATGCCGATCCTCAAAAGATGGGAAACAAGGCGCGCGGGGGCGGACACGTGCCGGGATTCAGGGCGTGCTCTTTCAGTAGACCCAACCGGGGTGCGTGCGTCAAACCTTGGGGCGCTTGGCCACGGCGTTTTCGACCGGGGCGATCTCGGGCAGAGAGCGGGTGACCGCGCCCTCGGCGTCGGCAATCACGAAGTAGCTGCGGACGATCCGCGACGAGGAGATTTCCTTGCCCACGACCACGTTCACGCGGTAGCGGTCGCCCCAGAGAGGGCGGACGTAGATGCCCAGCAGCTCGGCCGGGGTGCCCATCTTCTGGAGGACCTGCCGGCGGATCAGTTCCTTGACCGTGTCCACCGACAACGACTTGTCGGGATTATCTTTGGCTTGCTCAAGGGCAGGCATCGGCATCCTTTTCGATGGAGAAAATCCGGGCGAGAGGATCGAAGAATCGCCGGTCACGAAGAGGGAAGCCCGGCTCAGGATCCATGATCCCCGATTCCCGAGAAATTTGCGAACACTTCTTGCCCCGACCGGAAGACCCAGCAGGCCGTCACTGCGCCGATCCCGGGGCGAAGCGGCTCGCGGTCGGGCTTCTCGGCGGATATCTTCGGGGCGCGAGGGGCTTTGTCGTGAGACCTGCGTGCGCGGGGTGCTTCCTCGCGAAGACGCCGGGAGGGATCTCCGGGGTGTCCTTGTCCCTGGCGTGTTCCGGGGGGTTCGATGGGTCGATCCTGAAGCC
>JANOBY010000264.1:0-7875 GCA_031411935.1 Planctomycetales bacterium
ATCCCCCGAGGGGCCAGGGATTTACGAAGCTCCTCGAGCGCGGGGATCTCGGCCACGCACGGCTTGCAGCCGGTGGCCCAGAAGTCGATGAGCACCACCTTGCCCCGGAAGTCCTTGATCGACAGCGGCTTGCCGTCGCGACCGGTGCCTTCCAGTTCTTCGAGTGGCTTTCCCTTCAGGCCCAGCCGATAGAGCGCCCCGTTCGCAAACTTCACGTTCTCGTCCTTCGGGAACCGTTCCACCAGCGTGCGATAGAGCTTCTCGGCCAAATCGGTGTGACCGAAGAATTCGGTCTTCTGGCCGAGCTCGTCGAGCGTCTGAGGCACCACGGGGGGCGCCGGGGTCATCTGGCCGATGTGGAGGACTTCCTCGCCCCACTTGCGGATCCTCTCCGAGACATTCGCGTCCGTGGCAGCGATCGCGGATTCACGATGAATCCGAGCTCGCTCGAAGGCCGCGATCACCGCGATTCGGGTCTTCGGATTCTCGTTCTCGATCCGGAACGTCTCGGCGATGAGCTTATCGATCGCCGCCGGGTCGACTTCCTTTCTCCGGCCGAGGGCCGTGAGATAGGCCCCCATGGCCTGCTCGCGAAGTTCCGCCGGCGTGGCCCGATCGTCGACGATCGACTTCGTGGTCTCGGTCAACGCCCTGGTGTACCGATCAAGGAGCTTCCGCGAGGAGGCGGGGTCGGAGGGGTCCTCCTGCGTGTAGGCCTGGGTCAATTGCCCCAGGTAGGCCCAGCGAGCTTCGGGCGAGCCGCTCGTCATGCTCGCGTAATCCCGCGTCTTGGAGGAATTGCCTCCCGGGCCACACCCGACGAACCACGCGGACAAGAGGATCCCGCAGACGAGAAATCGGAATCGTTCGACTTGGTAAGGACGCATGAAAGAGACCTCGATCGAGCCTGGCGAAGCGGAAGGATGGGGATGATCGTCTTGCAATGGGCGTTGCGGCTCGTTACACCGTGAGAAGAATTATACCCAGGCCGCGAGATCCCCACATGCCCGCTCCCGCCCGCATCCTGGCAATTCATGCTCACCCCGATGACATCGAGTTCCAGTGCGCGGGGACGTTGGCCCTGCTTCGCGATCGAGGCCATGAGATCTTCATGGCGACCATGACGCCCGGCGATTGCGGGAGCGCCGAGCACGACTCCGAGGCGATCTCGACGATTCGTCGGGGTGAGGCCGCCGCGTCCGCCCAGAAGATCGGTGCCGAATACCATTGCCTCGAGTTTCGCGACCTTGCGATCTTCAACGACGATCCCTCGCGACGACGGGTCGTGGAGTTCCTCCGAAGGGTCAAGCCCGACCTCGTACTCTCCGCCCCGCCGGTGGATTACATGGCGGACCATGAAAACACGAGCATGCTGGTGCGAGACGCCCTCTTCCCCAGCTCGGTGCCCAACTACGCGACCAAACAATGGGAGCCGGCCCCGGCCCTGCCCCGGATCCCTCACCTTTACTTCATGGATCCCCTCTCGGGCGGAAACCCCGAGGGACGCCACACGATCCCCGACTTCTACGTGGACGTCACGACCCGGTACGCGCTCAAGCGGGAGATGCTGGCCTGCCATGAAAGCCAGCGAAACTGGCTCCGCCGCCAGCATGGGATGGACGAGTACCTCGAAAGTTTGGACCGATCCTCGACCCGCCGGGGGACCGAGATCGAGGTCGAGCATGCGGAGGGATTTCGCCAGTATCTGGGACATCCTTTCGCCAAGGACAACCTGCTCCTGACCTTGCTCGGGCAGAACGGTCGTGGATCAATCTCGATATGAATCGCTCTGCGAACACGCTCACTCTACCCCTCTGAATTGATTCTTCTGTCGGAGACTCTCCCATGCGCTTTCCGCGACCCTCCTGCCTGGCCGGACTTCTCGTCACGTACTCGGCCCTTTTACCCCCGGCGTTCGCTCAGGATGAGGCGGCCATCACCGCACTTCAGAAGACGGGGGCGAAGTTCGAGCGCGACGACAAGGCCCCCGAAAAGCCGATCATCGCGGTCAATCTGGGCGTGACCCAGGCCGATAACGCCGCCCTCGAGCCCTTGAAGGGTTTCGCCAAGGTGCAGAAACTCACCCTGAACGGGACGAAGATCACGGACGCGGGACTCGACCACATCAAGGCCCTGGGCACACTCCAGAAGCTCTACCTGGTCGACACCAAGCTCACGGATGCGGGCCTGGAAAAGCTCAAGGATCTGAAGGAATTGAAGATCCTCAGCATCGCCGGCACGGGCATGACCGACGCGGGACTCGAACACCTCAAGGGCCTGCCGAACCTGGAGATCGTTTTCCTGCACGGAACGAAGGCCACGGACGAGGGGATCAAGAAGCTGAAGGAAGCCCTGCCCAAAGTGAAGGTCGAGAAGTAATCGGTGGCCGCCCCGCACGAGAGGCTCCCTCGCGGCGTGAAGACATTGCACCGACCGCGAGGTGGCCGCTCGTTCCTCGCCTCGATCCGCCATCAGGGGAAGGAGCACCCGCTCGGCCTCTACGAGAGCGAGTGGGACGCGGCGCTCGCCTACAACATCGCCGCCGAGGCCATCGGCCGAGGGGCCAAGCCGCCCAACGACATCCCCCTCACGCATCGCCCCTCGCCCGACACCGTGCGGTCGATCCAACAAAAGGTTCTCGGGCGGCTGGAATTGAACCGGCCTCACCGGACCGCCGAAGGCCATCCCCCCAGCCTCGCCGACCTGACGACTTTATTCGAGGTGACGGTGGTCGGTTTCTGGAGGGACCAGGCGAGCCGCGACCCGGGCGAGATCCACCTGAATTCGCTTCATTCGGCCTCAAACCGCATCCTCATGGCCGCCGGGATCCTGTTCTGGGACCGGGGCCTTCGGTTTCAGCAAGAGCTGATGGCCGACCTGCTGGCCCGTCGCTTGAACGATCTATTCCGCCGCGGAGACGTGACCCGAGCCGTTCTGGAGGACGACCACGACGACGCCGTCCAGATGGCATGGTGGCTCGCCCTGCCGCATGAGGTTCCGGGGCATCGTGGATTCCGCGAGGAGGTCGAATTCCGCTACGCCGAGCTCTTCCAGGGACAGGGCCAGACCTCCGAGAGTTGGGCCGAGGTCCTCGGCCTCCAGCCACCCTTCACGATCGAGAAGGTCCGAAGGGCCTACCGGTCCCGATCCCGATTCGTCCACCCCGACGCCGGCGGCACGCATGAGGCCTTCATCCGCCTGAACGCAGCCTACCAGGACGCCCTCCGATCCCTGGGCGACACAGGGCGTCGCCCTTCGGAATAGGGACGGGGAGACAGCTCCCCCCTGTACTCCGTCCCAGGATTCTATAGAATCGTCTTCAGGATGGCTCCGAGGTCGGGTTGTTGACGGGGGAAGGGTCGATGCAGAACGCGATTCCGAGGATCTCGACCAATCGATATCACGGCATACCGCCACTGGCTGGTCTGACAAGTTTGGATGAGGCGTCGCGGCCAGGGCTGGGGATCGAAGCCTGCGTGGCCCGGCTCAAGCGACTGCATTATGCCTTCGTAAGGCTGCACGGGATTTTCACCGCCAGGATCACGGCGGAACCGATCTACGAACTCAAGACCGCGTTCTCCCACCATGCGTACCTGTGCGCCGAGCATGCCAAGGCGATCCGCGATCGAGTGGGGGAGATGCGGGAGCCTCCGCTGGGGCTTGAGGTCGTTCCGAACGGGAATCTTGAGATCCTGTTCGATGAGGTGCTTTCAGCCCCCACGACGGAGGAGCTTGTGGCGGGGCTCTATGCGATTGCCCTGCCCGCGCTCGACGCCGCCCTGACTCGACATATGGCCGAAACCAACCCCCTTTGCGACGCCCCGAGCGTGCGGGTCTGCCGGTTCGCGAAGCTGGAAACGGCCGACATGATGGCGTTCGGCAAGGAGGCCGTCGCGGGTCTGATCGACGACGTCAGGGAGCGAGAGATGGAACCCTGGTTGGGCCTGTTGCGAGAGGCCCTCATCGCGGCGGGCGATCTGGATGGGACGGGAACGGTGCGTGAGGACCGCGTCTCGAGACAGCATTCCCGCACGCCCTACGCCTTCGACCCGATTCCGAAGCGGGACGAGCGGTTCCCCGACCTCTACAACCAGGGTGTGAATCCCGAGGCCTTCCTCTACAACCCTGATTATCCCGACCGCGCGAAGACGCTCATGATGCTCTTCAAGCGACTGAGGGAGATCGACGTCCCCGAGATGATGGCGAGCATCATCCACGAGACCAGGGGTAAGCCCTGGGGCTACTATCGCGACATGTCGCGTCAGCTCTGGGACGAGGCCCGGCACGCCATGATGGGCGAGGTCGGCTTCCGGGCCAACGGGGTCGACTGGACCCAGGCCCGCTTCACGCACAACTGGTCGTTGCGGCTGAACACCGAATGTACCCCGCTGGAGCGTCACGCCGTCCTCTACTTCATCGAGCAGGGGCTCATGACCAAGACCGGCAAACGCTACGAGTGGGAGACCGGGGTCAGGTCCGGCGACCCGCTCATGGCGACGATCCAGGACTACGACTGGGCCGACGAGGTCCTGCACGCCTCGATCGGCCGCGAGTGGTACATCCCCCAGGTCGGCAAGTGGAAGGAAGCCCTGGCGTACGGCGACCAGTGCTGGTCCAAGATCGTGAGCAACTGGGCCTCCGCACGAGATCAGGGTTTGACCGAGCACGCTTCGTGGTGGCCCTCGGTGTACCTCCAGGCCTGCGAAGCCTGGGGAATCGAGCCCGACCCGGAGGTGCTTGCCTACAATCAGACTTACGAGACGCAACGCGCCGACCTCAAGGTCATGGCCGCGAGTGGTTGAACCGATCGGGGGATGCACGATGAGTTCGGAGAAGACGACCAGATCGGACATCGAATGGCGTGAGGAGCTGACCTCGGAGCAGTACCACGTGCTCCGCGAAAAAGGGACCGAACGAGCGTTCAGCGGCCAGTACTGGGACACCAGGACGCCCGGTGTCTACAAGTGCGCAGGTTGCGGGCACGAACTCTTCACGTCGGAGACCAAGTTCGACTCCGGGTGCGGCTGGCCCAGCTTCAGCGCTCCCCTGCAGGGCGAAGCGGTGACCGAACACATCGATCGGTCGTACGGAATGGTCCGGACCGAGGTCACCTGCTCGCATTGCGGAGGCCACCTCGGCCACGTGTTCCCGGACGGCCCCCGTCCCACGGGTCTGCGGTACTGCATCAACTCGGTGTCGATTGAGCTCGATCCCGATGTTAGCAAGTGAACTCGGCTTCGAGGTTCGTGACTTTTGTGAAGGGCCGGAGTCGGCAAGATCGCCGTCTCCGGCCCGTTCTCGTCCCGAATCAGATGCTAGGATAGGTGTAAGGCTTGCGGTACTCCCGTGAAAGCCCCTTGCTCGCCTCGGCATCCCCGATGATTTCGTTCTTGTCGCCGTCCCACTGGAGGCTGCGACCCAGCTTGAGCGAGAGCATGCCCAGCAGGGCCATGTTCGTCGAGCGATGGCCGATCTCGATATCGCTCACCGGACGATCGCCGGACTTGATGCACTGGAGGAAGTTCGCGAAGAGCTCCTTGATGTTCTGGTCGTCAGGCTGGTTGAGTTTCGCGTCCTCATGCAGGATTGGCTTACGGGAGTCGGCCGGATAGAAGGTCCACCCGTCGAGCCAGCCCATGTGGAAGGTCCCCTCGGTGCCGTAGAAGTAGCAGCCCACGGCCTGCTGCGGGTGGGTCTTCTCGGCATGATTGGCCGCATACTGGCGGTGTTCCCACACGGCGGTGAACTTGTCGAATTCGAAGCTCGCGACCTGGGTGTCCGGCGCGTCGCTGTTGTCCCGCTTGATGTGCCGTCCACCCGTCGAGTAGATCCTCTTGGGTGCCGTCTCGTCGCTCCAGAAGAGGATCTGGTCCATCCAGTGAATCCCCCAGTCGCCCAGGGTCCCGTTGGCGTAATCAAGGAAATTGCGGAACCCCTTGGGATGGATCGTTCGGTTGTAGGGACGAAGCGGGCCGGGTCCGCACCAAAGGTCCCAGTCCAGCCCCTTGGGGGGCTCGGAGTCGGGTACCATCTCGCCGGCCCCTCCGCCGTAATGGACGAAGGCCCGGACCATCCCGATCTTGCCCGCCTTCCCTTCCTTCAGAAACCTCATTCCCGAGAGATTATGCGGGGAGATCCGCCGATGGGTACCTACCTGGACCGTCTTGCCGGTCTCGCGGGCGGCCTTCACCATCGCGCGGCCTTCGTTCACCGTGTGGCCGATGGGCTTCTCGACGTACACGTGGGCGCCGGCCTTCACCGCGTCGATCATGATGAGAGGATGCCAGTGGTCGGGCGTGGCCACAATCACGATCTCGGGCTTCTCCTTCTCCAGCATCTCGCGATAGTCGCGATAGGTCTTGGGCGTGTCGCGGGTCAGCTTCTGGACCTCGGAAAGACAGGTGGCAATCTGGTTCTCGTCGCAATCGACGAGTGCGACGGGCTGACACTCGCCCGACTTGAGCGCCTCGCGCAGGATGTTCGTCCCCCACCAGCCGCTGCCGACCAGGGCCGTCTTGTACCCGGGGCCATTCTTCGAGGCCGTGGCGATGGAGGGGACGGCCAACGAAGCGCCTGCTGCCAGCGACGTTTGCACGAACTGTCGACGGTTCACCGGGGTCATATCAGGTCCTCGAAGGGTGGAGAGTGAGGTTGGATTCGATCTGGGTGGTTTCGATCAGGCCTTCATGGCCGCCGCGACCGCGGCCTTCATGCGCTTCAGCCCCTCGCCGACCACCTGACCGGCGTCGAGCTTCCAGTATTCGCGGTTGAACAGCTCCAGGGACAGATGCCCCTGGTAGCCGATCGACCGGAGGTCGCGAAGGAGCGAGGTGAGCGGTGCGATTCCCGCACCGGGGAAGATCCGGTCGGCGTCGGTGATGGTCGCACGCGCCGGCATGTCGGGATAATCGTTCATGTGGAAGACGTGCATGGCGTTGCCGTTGAGAAGCTTGATCCCCGTGAAGTCGGATCCTCCGCGATAAAGGTGGTAAACATCCGGCAGGATGCAAGCCTGCGGATGATTGGCCTGGATGGCGACCATGGCCGCTTCGCCCAGACGCGATACCGATTTGGAGAACCCCCACACCTCGACCTGCGGCACCACGCCCAGCTCCTCGCCGGCCTCAAGGATCACGCGATAACGGTCGGCCGCGGCGCGGAGGTCCAGGTTGTCCTGATCGGTCGCGCCGACCGGAGGTGCCGCGATCCGGGTGCCTCCGATGGCTCGCACCTTTTCCATGTCCCGCTTCATCTGATCGATGCCCTTGGCTCGACGTCCGGCGTCATCGACGACCCATTCGGCGAACCCGATCGCGCTGGGAATTTTCAGGCCGAGGTCAGCGATTCTCTTTCCCAGATCGGAGAGTGTTCCGCCCGATCCGACGTGGGCCTCGATCTCGCGGAGCCAGGGCTCCACACCGTCGTAGCCGGCCCTGGCGGCGAGTTCGAGCTCCTGCACCAGAGTCAGCTTCTGACCCGAGATCGTGCTCGTATTCAGGCAGAATTTGAAGGGGGAGGAGGAGTCGTCCCTGGTCTCGGCGGCCAGCGTACTCGACCTCGAGGCCAGCACCGTTGCGCCCGCACTCAGGGCGCCCACACTGCTCGAAATCCAGGCGCGGCGACTTGAAAGCGTCATGGCGAGATCATCTCTAGGGTCAGGGAAGGGGCGAGATTGATGCTATCCCGATCGCTGGGGGATCTCCAGAGGATAGTCCAATGAATCCCTCCTCCGGAGCATCCACAAAAAGCGGTAACAGCCTCTTGTGGCGAATACCTCGACCGACTACATTTGTCGTAGGCGGATGAGGGGACATTTCATCGGGGGCGAATTCATGACGACGAACGTTCTGGGCCAGACGAGGCGACGCTTCGGGT